>NZ_SOGW01000001.1:0-9936 GCF_004403075.1 Cryobacterium sp. TMT2-10
CATCAGAATCGCTCATAAGCAATTTTCCCAGACCCCACGGCCAAGGACGGGAAATCCGGCGGCGTTTTAAACTTTGCCGTTACTGACCCACGCTCCTAGACAGCATAGGCGCGGTTGGACGCCGCGCACGGCTTCATGCGGCAGACTGTGCCACAAGGAATGGAGAGGTCGATGGCAAGCATCCACGACGTGGCGCGTGTGGCCGGCGTCTCCATCAGCACCGTCTCCTACGCCCTCTCCGGCAAGAGGTCGATCGCGGAGTCGACCCGGCTGCGCATCACCAACGCCGTCGAACAGCTGGGCTACCGGCCCAACGCGGGGGCACGGATGCTCGCCGGCACGCGCACCAACATCTTCGCCCTGACCGCACCGTTCCACGCGGAGACCTCCGCGCCCGCACACATGGCGTTCGTGCTCGCCGTCGCCGACTCCTGCACGCGCGCGGTGCAGCTCGCGATCGAGCAGGTCGCCGGCCGGATCGAACCGCGGGTCGAACTCGTTCCGCCGCGCTACTACGAGCGGGGCTCCATCGCGACCCCGGCGGCCTCCCGGGGTTAGGCGGACGGCTGGTGGACATTCACACTCTGGTCAATCTCGGCCTCGTGCTGCTCTTCGTTCTCACCGGCGGCCTGTTCGCCGCCACGGAGATGGCGCTGGTGTCCCTGCGGGAAAGCCAGTTGCACCGGCTCAGGCAGCAGGGCAGTCGGGGTGCGAAGGTCGCGGCGCTGGCCCGCGACCCCAACAAGTTCCTGGCGGGGGTTCAAATCGGCGTCACCGTCGCTGGTTTCTTCTCCGCGGCCTATGGGGCCACCACGCTCGCCCCGGATGTCACACCCCTGCTGGTGGCGCTTGGCCTGCCGAAGGGGGCTGCGGACACCCTGGCCCTGGTCGGGATGACGCTCGTGATCGCGTATCTCTCCCTTGTTCTCGGTGAACTCGTGCCCAAGCGATTCGCCCTCCAGAAGGCGGCCGGTTTCTCGCTCGTGCTGGCGCCGCCGCTCCTGATTTTCGCTGCGTTCATGCGACCCGTGATCTGGTTCCTGTCCGTGTCGACGAACGCCGTCGTGAGAATTCTCGGTGGAGACCCGCACGCCAGGACGGAGCAGATGTCCGACGAAGAACTCCGCGACCTGCTCCATGCCCACCAGGGGCTCGAGGTCGAGGAGCGCCGAATCCTGACTGAAGTCCTCAACGCGACGGATCGGACCGTCGCGGAGGTCATGCGTCACCGCGCCGATGTCGCATTCCTGAGCGGCACCCAGTCGATCGCCGAGGCGATCACCCAGGTTCGCGCGATGCCGTACACGCGGTACCCCGTCATCGGCCGATCCGTTGACGACGTGACGGGTTTCGTGCACGTGCGCGACCTTCTCGACCCGGAGTCGCACCCGGCAGCCACCACGGTGGCCGACATCACCCGCTCGATCGTGTTCCTGCCGGGCACGAACCGCATCCTGCCCGCCATGACGCACCTGCGGCGCGCCGGGGTCCACATTGCCGTCGTGATCGACGAGTACGGAGGCACCGACGGCATAGTGACGCTTGAGGACCTCGTCGAAGAACTGGTCGGCGAGATGCGGGATGAGCGTGACGAGCCCGTGGCCGCGGCCCTGGACCACTTCGTCGGCCCGGGGGCGGCGCGGATCGTGGACGGCAGCGTGAACATCGAGGATTTCGCCGAGTTCACCGGGATCGAACTCGAAGACGGCCCGTATGAGACCGCGGCCGGCTTCATCGTCGACCGGCTCGGCCGCCTGCCCGTCGTCGGCGACACGGTGCCGGTCGGGGAGTATCGACTCAGGGTCGCCGCCGTCGAGGGGCGCCGGATCACCATGATCGAGGTGGTCTCGGCCTGAGGTGCGGGACGCCCGCGGGCGGCTCGCCCTGGCCGGGCGCCGATCGCAGCCGCTGATGATCACCGAGAACGGCGCGGCCTTCGTCGACGAGGTCGTGCAGACCCTGCGCGGCTACCAGGTCTGGTCTCTGCTGGACAACTTCGAATGGAGCTACGGCTTCTCGAAGCGGTTCGGCATCGTGCACGTGGACTACGACAGCCAGGTGCGCACGCCCAAGGACAGCGCCCTCTGGTACGCCCAGTTGGCCGGTTCCGGGATCGTGCCCCGGTAACCTTGACCTAACCTGACTGGCCAGGCGCGAGGCTAAGGGACACTCTGATGCAGGGAACCAACCACGACGACGTGCGTCGGCGCAACCTGTCGGTCATCCTGCGCCTGGTGCACCGCGACGGGCCGACCTCGCGTGCGGTGCTGACCCGCCGGACCGGCCTGAACCGGTCGACCATCGCGGCTCTCGTCGCCGAACTCGAGTCGCTCGGGCTCGTCGGGGAGCGCGACCCTGACTCCACCAACCAGGTGGGCCGGCCCAGCCCGGTCGTGTTCTGCGCCGAGCAGGTGGTCGCCCTCGCCGTGAACCCCGAGATCGACGCCGTCACCATCGGGATCGTCGGGCTCGACGGCGGCGTGCACCGCCGCATCCGTTACCCCACCGAACGGTCGCCGAGCGCGAGCGAGGCCGTGAACATCGCCGCCGCCGTGATCGAGGGGATGCGCGGCGAACTGGAGACCCGGTTCCGGGTGGTCGGCATCGGCGTCGCCGTTCCGGGGCTCGTGCGCGCCTATGACGGCCTGGTGCGGCACGCCCCGCACCTCGGCTGGGCGGACGAGCCGTTCAAGGAGATGCTCGAGCAGGCCACGGGCTACCCCGTATCCGCCGCCAACGACGCCATCCTCGGGGCGATGGCGGAGCAGCACTTCGGCGCGGGGAAGGGCATCACCGACCTCATCTACCTCAACGGCGGCGCCAGCGGCATCGGCGGCGGCATGATCATCGGCGGCAGCCCGGTGGGCGGCATCGCCGGTTATGCGGGGGAGTTCGGCCACATCCGGGTCAGCGGCAGCGCCCGCACGGATTCGGCCGGGATCGCCGGAACACTCGAAGCCGAGGTCACCCGGGAGGACCTGCTGGACGTGCTCGGGCTGGCCGGCGCGGATGCCGACGAGCTGGAGCAGGCCCTGCTCGCCTCCGACGCGCCGCTCGTGCGGGCCGAGGTGGAGCGCCAGCTGGACTTCCTCGCGGTGGCCCTGGCCGGGGCGATCAACATCCTCAACCCGCAGCTGGTCGTGCTCGGCGGATTCCTCGCGGCCCTGTTCTCGGTCGACCCGGAGCGCCTGCGGCTGGGCGTGGCATCGATGACCCTGGGCTCCTCCTTCGGCAGTGTGCGGATCAGCGCGGCCGAACTCGGCTCGAACCTGCTGATGATCGGCGCCGCCGAGCTCGCATTCGAGGGATTGCTCGATGATCCGAGCGGGCTGTCCTCCGCGGCCTGAACCGGAAGTGTCCGCTGGACCGGGCGGCTGACTCAGGAGATTCAACGGATGTCCCGCGCATCGCCCCGGAATCCCGCGGTACCCGGCCGGCGACATCCGTCTTCTCCTGAGCTGGCCACCGGGGAAAGCGGCCCCGCCGCGCCTGCGCCCGCCGCGCCTGCGCCCGCCGCGGTACCCCCGCCGAGCCCGTGGTACCCCGCCGAGCCCGCGCCCAGTGCACGATCGGGCGGATTCGTGCAAGTTGCGCCCGGGATCCCCGCAGGGGGGAATAGGTGCGGGCGTGGTTGTCTTGTCTCTGAGAGCGGTTCCGTGTTCCGCTGCTGGTACTGACGCCCGTGATGCGGTGCCTCGACCGAACGTCAACCAGCACGCCTCAGCTCCATCGGGGCTGCCCCATCGAGACCGAGAACAACACTTCGTGACTACCGCCGCCATCACCGTCATCACCGCCGCCGACCTGAGGTCGGCCGCGAAGCATCCCGGCGACGCCCTCTCCCGCGGCCAGCGCCTCGTCTACATCATCGTGCTCGGCGCGCTCACCGCGCTCGGCCCGTTCACCATCGACCTGTACCTGCCGGCCTTCCCGACCCTGGAGGGCGAGTTCGGCGTCTCGGCGGCGGCCATCCAGCTGACCCTGACCGGCACCATGATCGGTTTCGGCTTCGGCCAGCTCGTCGTCGGCCCGTGGAGCGACAAGGTCGGGCGCCGGCTGCCGCTGATGCTGGCAACCGGCTTCCACATCCTCGCGAGCGTGGGCGCCGCCCTCTCGCAGGACATCGTCTGGCTCGCGGTCTTCCGTCTGCTGCAGGGCTTCGGCGCAGCCGCGGGTGCCGTCGTCGCGCTGGCCATGGTGCGCGACCTGTTCGGCGGCAAGCCGCTGGTGAAAATGCTCTCCCGTCTGGCCCTGATCAGCGGCCTGGCCCCGGTTCTCGCCCCCGTCATCGGCTCGCAGCTGCTGCTCGTGATGAGCTGGCGCGGCATCTTCTGGGTGCTCGCCGCCTACGGCACCGTCGTGATCCTGGCCGTCGCGTTCTGGATCGTCGAGACGCTCCCGGATGCCGAGCGCCACGTCAAGGGGCACAGCTCGCTCGCGCAGCGCTACCGTGCGGTGCTCAGCGACCGGATCTTCGTGGGCGTCGCGATCATCGGGGCAATGACCTTCACCGGCCTGTTCTCGTACCTGTCGGCGTCGTCGTTCCTGTTCCAGCAGGTCTACGCGTTCAGCCCGCAACAGTACGGCCTGCTCTTCGCCGTCAACTCGCTCGGCATCGTGACGGGGGTGCAGCTCAGCTCGCGCCTGATGCACCGCTTCAACATCGGTCCGCAGTGGATCATCTCGGTGTCCACGGTGGTGCTCGCGATCACGGCCACCGCGATCGTGCTGCTCGACCTCGCCGGCGCGGGACTCTGGGGCACCCTGGTGCCGCTTTGGTTCTTCATCGCCGCCTGCGGTTTCACCTTTCCCAGCGTGCAGGTGATCGCGCTCAACGCGCACGCGCACGAGGCCGGCACCGCCGCCTCCCTGCTCGGAGCAGCGAACTTCGGCATCGCCGGCCTGATCTCCCCGATCGTCGGCGTGCTCGGCGTCGGCACCGCCGTGCCGATGGGCGCCGTGATGGGCGTCACGGCCCTCGTGTCGATCCTCTCCCTCTGGTTCGTCGTGCGTCCCCGCACGGTGCCCGCGCTGGGGCACTAGGCCAGGCTCCGCGGCGGCCGAAGGCGCCTCCGCTGTGTGCCTCCCGTGCCACCGGTGTCTCCCGTGCCACCCGTGTCTCCCGTGCCACCGGTATCTCCCGTGCCACCGGCATCTCCCGTGCCACCGGGTGCCGCCGGCGCCTCCGCTGTGGCCAACTCAGGAGAAACGCGGCCGGCGGCATGGTGCGGGCGACGGATGCCGCGTGATTGCGGCATCCGTCGGCCGCGGGCTGGCAGATCTCCTGAGTTAGCCACATTCGGTCCGGGCAATCGGGTCGGCGGGGTCCGAACTCCGGGCGCGCACGACGGTCGCCGCACCGATCGCCCCGCACCGATCTCGCCGCACCGATCTCGCCGCACCGATCTCGCCGCACCGATCGCCCCGCACCGATCTAGCATGGACACATGATGAGCGAGCGACCCCCCGAAACCGCGGCCACGCCCGCCACCCGCCGCATCGCGCGCCGCTGGCCACTGATCAGCGGGGTCGTCGCGTTGCTGCTCGCCGTGAGCCTGGGCGCGCTGATCGTGGTGCGCGACAACGGCCGTCCGCTCAGGATCGACACCGAGTGGATGGACGAGATCATCGAGCACCGGGCGCCAGTCTGGGAGTACCTCTCGCTCGCGATGAACTTCCTCGGGGCGGGCATCGCCGGCGTGATCGTGATCCCGCTGCTGATTCTGGCGTTCCTGCTGGTGCGGAGACGCCCCTGGGCGGCCGGATATTTCATGGCCGCCACGATCGCGAGTTCAGGCCTGGTGCAGGTGCTCAAGACCCTGTTCGGCCGGTCCCGACCACAAGACATGCTGGTCACGTCTGATTTCGGGTCGTTTCCGTCCGGTCACGTAGCCAACGCGGCGACCATGGCGGTGTGCCTGGGCATCCTCTTCCCCCGAGTCTGGGTCTGGCTGGCCGGTGCGCTGTACACGCTGGTGATGATGGTCAGCCGCACCTACCTGGGCGCACACTGGCTGACGGACACGATCGGCGCGCTGCTGCTCGGCACGGCCGTCGCCGTGCTGCTGTGGGCCCCGGTCGCCGCGAAACTCGAGGGCGAGCGCGAACTGGCGGCGCAGCATCCGTCGCCGCCCTTGCGAATTCGACGGAAAAACAGCGCTTAGAACTCGGATTCGGGCCCAAATCGCCCGATTCGGGCAGGATCTCCGTCGAATTGGTTAGGGGCGGAAAGAGGGGCAGACAGCGACGGATGCCCGGGTGCCGTCCGAGCAGGAGAATCCTCCTTGTCGGGGCGGGCGGCGTCGGCGACGCGTTCGCGGCGCGAGTCCCGGCATCCGCGGGAGCGGTCCACCGCCAGAGTGCCCGTTCCGGTCGAGAGTGACCGGCGCACCGGGCACTCTCGACCGGAACGGGCACAGTGGCGCGGGCAGTTGCGCGGCGTGGTGAGGGGGCAGCGGCGCACAGGAAGTGCTGACCAGTAGCCTGTACCCGGGGGTGTTAGGCCTCTGTCCGGCCTGCGCCGGCTCAGTACTGCCGATGAAAGAGACCCCACCATGACGCCCGTCGCCGCACTCTCCTCCTACTTCCGCAAGTACGCGGACTTCACCGGGCGGGCCTCGCGCAGCGAGTACTGGTGGGTGGGCCTCTGGATGGTCGTGTTCTACCTGCCGATGCTGCTGGTGCTGGCCTTCAACATGCCGCCCACCGAATACGACGCGGCCGGACCACTCCTCGTGCCGGTCGGCTTTCTCATCATGATCGTGTACCTGGCCACCATCGTTCCGAACGTCTCGCTGCTCGCGCGTCGCCTGCATGACGCGAACTTTGCCGGCTGGTTCGCCTTCCTCTGCCTGATCCCGTCCCTCGGCGGCCTCGCCATCCTCGTCTTCAGCGTGCTGCCGAGCAACCCGCTCGGAGCCCGGTTCGACAAGGGTGCCGCGCCGCTGATGGCCGAGCCCACCTGGTCGAGCGCGCAGCGCCTGGGCTGACGGGTCCACCGCGAGAGTGCCCGTTCCGGTCGAGAGTGACCGGCGCACCGGGCACTCTCGACCGGAACGGGCTCCTCGGGCGGGACCTGCCTCCGGGGATTGCCGCCCGCGCCGCGCCGGATGCGAGATGATGCTCTGACTGAACGCGCAACATCCGTCGGAACGAAAGCGGTGCGGGAATGATCAATGGTGATGTCTCCTTCTGGTGGAACCAGGTCGGTCGGCCGGCCCCGCGCGACCCGCTGCCCGGGCCCATCGTGGCCGACGTGTGCATCGTGGGTGCCGGGTACACCGGGCTGTGGACGGCGTATTACCTGAAGAAGGCCGCCCCGGCGCTGCGGATCGTGATCGTGGAGCAGCGCTTCGCCGGCTACGGCGCCTCGGGCCGGAACGGCGGCTGGCTGACCAACGCGGTCACCGGCGGGCGCGAGCAGTACGTCGCGTCGCACGGCCGGGACGCGGCGGCCCGGTTCCAGACCGGCATGAACGAGACCGTCGACGAGGTGATCCGGGTCGCCGCGGCCGAGGGCATCGACGCCGACATCGTCAAGGGCGGCGAGTTCACGGTCGCCTACGACCAGCCCCAGCAGCGGCGGCTCGAGGCGTCCGCCCGGGCCGAGCAGCAGTGGGCCATGACGGATGTCCAACTCCTCTCCCCGGCGGCGGCGCGCGCCCGCATCGACGTGGCCGGCGCCACCGGGGCGATGTGGCACCCGCACTGTGCGCGCATCCACCCGGCCAAACTCGCGGCCGGGCTCGCCCGGGTGGTCGAGGCGCTGGGCGTGGAACTCTACGAGAACACCCGGGTCAGCGAGATCACGCCGCACCGGGCGACGACCGACCGGGGCGCGGTGGAGGCGGAGTTCGTCGTGCGCGCGACGGAGGGGTTCACGGCGGGGCTGAAGGGGCTGCACCGGGCGTGGCTGCCGATGAACTCGTCGCTGATCGCGACCGCGCCGCTCAGCCCGTCCGTCTGGGACAGCATCGGCTGGGCCGGCCGGGAGACCCTGGGCGACATGGCGCACGCGTACATGTACGCGCAACGCACGGCCGACGACCGGATCGCGATCGGCGGCCGGGGCGTGCCGTACCGCTTCGGGTCGCAGACGGACTCGGACGGCCAGACCCCGGCGAGCACGGTGGCGGCGCTGCGGGACATCCTGACCCGGTTCTTCCCGGCGACGGCGGGCGTCGCGATCGATCACGCCTGGTCGGGGGTGCTCGGCGTGCCGCGCGACTGGGCGGCGACCGTGGGTCTCGACCCGGCGACCGGGCTGGCCTGGGCCGGCGGCTACGTGGGCACCGGCGTGGCCACGACGAACCTGGCCGGGCGCACCCTGACCGACCTGATCCTCGGCAACGAGACCGGGCTGACCCGGCTGCCCTGGGTGAACCACCGGGTGCGCAACTGGGAGCCTGAGCCGTTGCGCTGGCTCGCCGTGCACGCGCTCTACCGGGCGTACTCGTTCGCCGACCACGCGGAGCGCACCCGGCGGCAGACCACCTCGCCGGTCGCGAGTATCGCCGACGTGGTCTCGGGCCGCGGGCACTAGCCGTACTGCGCCCCTGCCTCTGAACCAATTCGACGGAGATTTTGCCCGAAACGGCCGTTCTGGGGCCCGATAACGTGTTTTAACGCAAAATCTCCGTCGAATTCGCACGAAGGCCCCCGGTCGCACGGCGGTGCGGCCCGGTCGCGGGGAGGGTGCTCGCGGGGCGACGGATGCTGCCGCAACGGCCGGCCGCCGGGTCGCGCCGGACCCGGGCATCCGTCAGCCGCGCCCCTGAACCAATTCGACGGAGATATTGCCCGAAACGGCCGTTCTGGGGCCCGATAACGTGTTTTAAAGCAAAATCTCCGTCGAATTCGCAGGAGGGCGAGGTTCCGGGGGCCGGGCCCGGTGTGGTCTACTCGACGCATGAGCGTTGAACCGGAGGTTGTGCACGAAGCGGTTCGGCTGGCGGATGCGGCCGCGGGCGCCGCCGGGGTGAGCGTGCGGAGCGCCGAACCCGGCGACCTGGCCGCCGTGATCGGACTGTTCGAACGCACCTGGGGAGTCGGCCGCAGCCCCGACCGGTCGATGCTCCTGGCGCTCGACTTCGCCGGCAACACCGTGCTGATCGCCACCGCGGCCGGCAAACCGGTCGGCGCGACCCTCGGCTTCCTCGGCTGGACCGACGGCATCCACCTGCACTCGCACATGTCCGCCGTGGTGCCGTGGCAGCGCAGCAGCGGCGTCGGCTACGCCCTCAAACTCTTCCAGCGCTCGCTCTGCCTGCAGCACGGCATCACCGACATGCGCTGGACGTTCGACCCCCTCATCCGCCGCAACGCCCACTTCAACCTGATCAAACTCGGCGCGGAGGTGGTGCGCTTCCTGCCCGACTTCTACGGCCGCCTTGACGACGTCATCACCGGCAGCGACCGTAGTGACCGCTTCGAAATGCGCTGGCGCATGGACTCCCCGCGGGCACTCCGGGCGCTCGCCGGAACCCCGCAACCGCAGTGGACGGTGAGCGAGCGGCTGCCGCTCGACGTCGATTTCGAGCGGTTGCGCGCCGACGACCCGGCCGCGGCCGCCCGGCTGCGCGATCAGTCCCGGCGGCTCTTCGACGCGGCGCTCTCGCGCGGACTCCGGCCCGAGCTGAACGCGAACAACGACTACCTCTTCACGACGGATGCCGCCGACCGCCTTCCCGACGCCTGAACCGGCTTCCGAGGCCCCAGCAGGCGCTGAACCCGTCGGACGCGCGCCGCATCAGGGGGACTAGTATTTCGCCATGACAGCGATGAACCCGCCCGGCGGCGTTTCCGCCGCCCGCGAAGCGGCCCAGGCGGCGCTCGCCGCGGCGCGCCAGGCCCAGGCCGATGCGGAGGCCGCCCTGCAGCGGGTGCAGGATGCCGAGGCCGCTGCCGTTCCCGCTCCGTCCGCCCCCGATTCGCCGG
>NZ_SOGW01000124.1:0-10331 GCF_004403075.1 Cryobacterium sp. TMT2-10
CCCGCGGCTCACGCCCGGGCGGCCCGCGCCGGCCTCGCCGATCGGGTGCCGGGGCGCTGACCGCGCCGCGGGCAGCCGTCGTGGCCCGTGGCCCGTAGTCCGTGGCCCGGTAGTCCGTGGCCGGTGGCGTGCCGGCCCATTGGCACCAGCACGGCGTGAGGGTGCCTGTTCCGGTCGAGAGTGGCCGGTACAACGGACACTCTCGACCGGAACGGGCACTTCGGCACCGGGACCGTGCAGGGGCGCATTGGCCATTCAGCTTCGCCCGATTACACTCGTCAGGTGAAGGTTTTGGCAGCAATGAGCGGTGGGGTGGACTCCGCCGTCGCCGCAGCCCGCATGGTCGAGGCGGGGCACGAGGTGGTCGGGGTGCACCTGGCCCTCAGCCGCATGCCCGGCACCCTGCGCACCGGCAGCCGCGGCTGCTGCACCGTCGAGGACTCGATGGACGCCCAACGGGCCGCGAACATCATCGGCATCCCGTACTACGTCTGGGACTTCTCCGAGCGGTTCAAGCTCGACGTCGTCGACGACTTCATCAACGAATACGCGGCCGGCCGCACCCCCAACCCGTGCATGCGCTGCAACGAGCGGATCAAGTTCGCCGCCCTGCTAGAGAAGGCCCTCGACCTCGGTTTCGACGCCGTCGCCACCGGCCATTACGCCACGATCCGAACGGATGCCGACGGCAACCGCGAGCTGCACCGCGCCAGCGCCTGGGCCAAGGACCAGTCCTACGTGCTCGGCGTGCTCACCCAGGACCAGCTCGCCCACTCGATGTTCCCGCTCGGAGCCACCCCGTCCAAGGCCGAGGTGCGCGCCGAGGCAGCCAAGCGCGGCTTCTCGGTGGCCACCAAGCCCGACTCCTACGACATTTGCTTCATCCCCGACGGCGACACCCGCGGCTGGCTGGCCGAGCGGGTGCCGCCGGCGACCGGCGACATCCTGGACCGTGAGGGCAACACCCTCGGCCGGCACGAGGGCGCGGCCGCGTTCACCGTCGGGCAGCGGAAGGGGCTTCAGATCGGCACCCCCGCCGCCGACGGCAAACCGCGCTTCGTGCTCGAGGTTCGCCCGATCACCAACACCGTCGTCGTCGGGCCGAAAGAGGCGCTCGCGATCGGGGAGATCGCCGGCTCGAAGTTCACCTGGTGCGGCGTCGCCCCCGCCCACCCCGAAACCGCTTTCGACTGCACAGTGCAGATCCGCGCCCACGCCGACCCGGTGCCCGCTGTGGCCCAGGTCGTGCCGGTGGCTCCCGGCGAGAACGGCGAGAACGGCGTGAACGGCGCGACCGGTGAGACCCGCCCGGCCACCGAGCTGGTCATCACCCCGGCCGAGCCGCTCACGGGTGTCGCCCCCGGGCAGACCGCGGTCGTCTACCTCGGCACCCGGGTGCTCGGCCAGTGCACGATCGATCGCACCGTCAGCGCGGTCGGCGTCAATGCCTGACACAGCAGCACCGGCCGGAGCAGCGCCTGAGGGAGCAGCGCCTGACGCCGGATCCACACCCACCGCGCCCAGTCACGCGCTGCACGTCGCTGCCGTCGAGGTCTCGGAACTGACCCAGCGCATCCTCGAAGCCCGGGACACCTACTACGACCGCAACGAAGTCATCATCGACGACGCCGAGTACGACGCCCTCGTGCGCCGTCTCGCCGAGCTCGAGCACCAGTTCCCCGAACTGGCGAGCCAGGACAGCCCCACCCAGACGGTGGGCGGCCGGGCCGAGACCAGCCTGTTCGATCCGGTGCAGCACGCCGAACGGATGCTCAGCCTCGACAACGTCTTCTCGATCGGGGAATTCGAACTCTGGGCGGCCAAGGTGGAACGCGACGCCGGCCGGCCCGTGCACTACCTCTGCGAGTTGAAGATCGACGGGCTGGCGATCAATCTCCGCTACGTGAATGGCGTGCTGGTCAGCGCGGCGACCCGCGGCGACGGCGTGGTCGGCGAAGACGTCACCGAGAACATCGCCCGTGTGCCCGGAATACCCCGGCAACTGACCGGCACCGGACATCCGGCCCTGATGGAGGTGCGCGGCGAGGTGTTCTTCCCGGTCGCCGAATTCCTCGAGCTCAATGCCGCGCAGGTCGCCGCGGGTGAGCGTGTCTTCGCCAACCCGCGCAACGCGGCGGCCGGCTCGCTCCGCCAGAAGTCCGAAGGCAAGGCCATGGAGCCGCTCCGGCTGATGCGCGCCAGGCTCGGGCGACTCCGGATGCTGGTGCACGGCATCGGCGCCTGGCCGAACCCGCCCGTGGCCACGCAATCCGGCATCTACGAGCTGCTGCGCGGCTGGGGGCTGCCCACCAGCAGCTACTTCCGGGTGGAGCCGAGCGTGGTCGAGGCGGCAGGCTTCATCGAGTACTACGGCGAGCACCGGGCCAGCGTCGACCATGAAATCGACGGCATCGTGATCAAGATCGACGAACTGGCCCTGCACGCCGAACTCGGCGCCACCAGCCGGGCGCCGCGCTGGGCGATCGCCTACAAGTACCCGCCGGAGCAGGTCAACACCAGGCTGCTCGACATCGTCGTCAGCGTGGGACGCACCGGGCGGGCCACGCCCTTCGCCGTGATGGAGAAGGTGCGGGTGGCCGGCTCCGAGGTGCGCCAGGCCACGCTGCACAACCAGGATGTGGTCAAGGCCAAGGGCATCCTGATCGGGGACACCGTCGTGCTGCGCAAGGCCGGCGACGTCATCCCCGAGGTGCTCGGCCCTGTGCTCGAACTGCGTGACGGCACCGAGCATGCGTTCGTGATGCCCGCAGACTGCCCGGAGTGCGGCACACCGCTCGCCCCGGCCAAGGAGGGTGACATCGACCTGCGCTGCCCGAACGCGCGAAGCTGCCCGGCCCAGGTGCGCGGGCGGGTCGAGCACATCGGCTCCCGCGGCGCCCTGGACATCGAGGTGCTCGGCGAGGTGGCCGCCGCCGCGCTGACCCAGCCGACCCGGCCGAGCACGCCGCCGCTGCCCACGGAGGCCGGACTCTTCGACCTCACGCTCGAAGACCTGCTGCCGATCGAGGTCGTCGTGCGCGACGCCGAAACCGGGCTCACCCGCGAAGAGGAAGACGGATCGGTCCGGCTCCGCACTCCTTTCCGCCGCAACCCGACGGCCGCAGAGAAGAAGCAGGGCATCGAAGGGCCGCAGCCCTCGTCGAACGCGCTCAAGCTCATCCGCGAGATCGGACTGGCGAAGACCAAACCGCCCTGGCGGCTGCTGGTGGCCCTGAACATCCGTCACGTCGGGCCGGTCGCCGCGCGCGCCCTGGCCGGCCACTTCGGCTCGCTCGACCTGATCCGGGCCGCGTCGCGGGACGAGCTGGCCGAGGTCGACGGCGTCGGCGGCATCATCGCGGACGCCATCATCGACTGGTTCCAGGTCGACTGGCACCGCGACATCGTGGAGCAGTGGACCCGGGCCGGGGTGCAGTTCGCGACCCCGGACCACCCGGGGCCCGGCGCCGCGGCCGCCGCCGGGGGAGTCCTGGCCGGCCTCACGGTCGTCGCCACCGGGTCGATCGAGGGCTACACCCGGGAGGAGGCACAGGAGGCCATCCTCTCCGCCGGCGGCAAGGCCGCCTCCAGCGTGTCCAAGAACACCGACTTCGTCGCGGCGGGCCCGGGCGCCGGGTCCAAGCTGGCCAAGGCCGAACTGCTCGGACTCCGAATCCTCGACGCCGCCCAGTTCCGGCTGCTCGTCACCGAGGGCCCGGGCGCGCTGGCTGAGAAGTAGCCTTACGATTTCACCCCCGAAGCGGGGGTCCCGGCGACGCCTTTGGGGGGGACTTCGGCCACCGCCTCTTCACTAATCTGAAGGTGCAGGTCTTGTGCTGGAGGTCGAGTTGCCTGGCATCTCGGTGTTCGTGAGGGGACGTACCCAGGTTTGCTGTTGGTAGCGGCAACAATTCTCACCGCCTCTCTGACTCTCAACGGAGTCAGCGAGGCCTTTGGAGTGCACGAACTCCAGGGCATGGTGCAGGGTCAGCCGCTCCCCACGACCGCCCTCGACCCGGCCGCCGCGGCCGGTACCGCCCCGCTCTGGGGCGAGTTGTCCGGCCGGCGGGGGTCCTCGATCCGGGTGCGGGTCTCCGGCGAGCCGGGAGTCTCCGCCCAGCCGGTGGCAGCGGTCCCCGCCGACGCCGACGCGAACGTCAACTCGGTGCGCCGGATGACCGGCACCAGCCTGCTGGCCGGACTGTCCAGCCTGTCCCCGGCCGACATCTCCGCGTTCGTGCAGGCGTCTCCGGGCCAGGTCGATTCGCTGCTGGCTGTGCCGCCCGCGGCAACCGAGGTGGCCGGACTGTGGGACGGCCTCGGTTCGTCGGAGCGGTCCTCGCTGCTGGCCGCGGCCCCGAGGCTCGTCGGCAACCTCGACGGCATCCCGTTCCGGGAACGCGGCCGAGCCAACGCCCGTTACCTCAGCCAGAGCCTGGCCGAGGTCGCGCAGAGCCTGGCCACGGCGACGGATGACGCCCAGCGGCAGGTCTTCGCCCGCGAGCTCGGCGTCCTGACCCAGGTGAAGGCCGCGCTGCGCACCCCCGACGGAAGCCCCCGGCGTTCCCTGATCCTGCTGGATCCCGCCGACGGAGGACGGGCGGCGATCGCCCTCGGCAACCCGGACACCGCCGACTACGTCAGCTACCTCGTTCCGGGCATGAACTACGCGGTGGAGGCTCAAATCGTGAACTGGACGAACACCGCAGCGGCCGTGTACGCGGAACAGGTCGAGGTTTTGAGGGAACGGGCCGGAGCCGGCCGGGGCGCGTCCGGCAGGAGCGTCGCCACCGTGGCCTGGATCGGGTACGAGGCGCCGGACCTGTTCAACGTGGGCGGACTGGACCGCGCGGAGGCCGGGGCGGACTTCCTCGAGGAGTCGTCGCTGGGCATCCGTGCCGACCGGGGCGAACACCAGCCCTTCATCTCGGTGTTCGCGCACTCCTACGGGTCGACCGTGGCGCTCACGGCCCTGGCCCGAGGGTCCTTCTCGGTCGACGCCCTGGTGCTGGTCGGGTCGCCCGGGAGCCAGATCCAGTCCGTCGACCAGCTCAGTGTGGCCCGTGGAAACGTCTACGTGGGGAAGGCAGACTGGGATCCCACCGTCAGCAGTGCGTTCTTCGGCAGTGACCCGGGGGCCGCGTCCTACGGCGCCCACCGGCTCGGCGTCGCCGGCGCCCGCGACCGGTTCACCGGGCTCTGGCTCAACGGGTCTCTCGGCCACAACGCCTATTTCGACGTGGGCAGCGAGTCGCTGCACAACATGGCCCTGATCGGAACCGGTAACGCGGCACTGGTCACCGACGGCTCCGAATAGAATTGGGGTATCCACCCCGACGACCGTACGGAGCTACATGTCTGAAATCACGGCCGAGCAGGTTGCCCATTTGGCAAACCTTGCCCGGATCGACCTGAGCGCGGAGGAGATCGACCGCCTCACCACCGAACTCGGTCAGATCGTCGACTCCGTGGCGAAAGTGGCCGAAGTGGCCACCCCGGACGTTCCGGCGACCAGCCATCCGATGCCGCTGACCAACGTCTTCCGCGCTGACGTGGTTGTCCCGTCCCTGACGGTCGAGCAGGCGCTGTCCGGCGCCCCTGACCGCGACGGCGACAAGTTCCGCGTGCCCGCGATCCTGGACGAGGAGTAACCATGACCAACGTGACCAAACTGACCGCCGCCGAACTCTCCGAACTGCTCACTGACCGCTCGGTCAGTTCCGTCGAGGTGACGCGCGCCCACCTCGACCACATCGCGGCCATCGACACCGATGTGCACGCCTTCCTGCACGTGGCGAGGGACGCGGCTTTGGCCACCGCCGCCCGGATCGACGCCCGGCGTGCCGCTGGGGACGAGCTCGGCCCCCTCGCCGGCATCCCGATCGCCATCAAGGACGTGCTTGCCACCCTCGACATGCCCTCGACGGCCGGCTCGAAGATCCTCGAGGGCTGGATCCCGCCCTACGACGCCACGGTGGTCAAGCGGGTCCGCGACGCCGGGCTGATTCCCCTCGGCAAGACGAACATGGACGAGTTCGCGATGGGCTCCTCCACGGAGTTCTCTGCATACGGCCCGACCCACAACCCGTGGGACTTCGACCGGATCCCCGGCGGCTCCGGCGGCGGCTCCGCGGCCGCGGTCAGCTCGTTCCAGGCGCCCCTCGCGCTCGGCAGCGACACCGGAGGCTCGATTCGCCAGCCCGCGGCCGTGACCGGCTCGGTCGGCGTCAAGCCCACCTACGGCGGCGTGTCCCGATACGGCTCGATCGCCCTGGCCTCCTCCCTTGACCAGGTCGGACCGGTCACCCGCACGGTGCTCGACGCGGCACTCCTGCACGACGTGATCGGCGGCCACGACCCGCTCGACTCCACCTCGCTCACCGACTCCTGGCCGTCCATGGCCGCCGCCGCGCGCGCCGGCCTCGCCGACGGAGCCCTCAAGGGAGTCCGGGTCGGCGTGATCAAGGAGCTCAACGGCGACGGTTTCCAGGCCGGGGTATCGCAGCGCTTCACCGAGACCCTCGCGCTGCTCTCCGCCGCCGGCGCCGAGATCGTCGAGGTCAGCGCCCCCAACTTCGAGTACGCGATCGCGGCCTACTACCTGATCCTGCCGGCCGAGGCGTCCAGCAACCTGGCGCGTTTCGACTCGGTGCGGTTCGGTATCCGGGTCAACCCCGACGAGGGCCCGCTCACCAGCGAGCGCGTGATGGCGGCCACCCGTGATGCCGGCTTCGGCCCCGAGGTCAAGCGCCGCATCATCCTCGGCACCTACGCCCTCAGCGCGGGCTACTACGACGCGTACTACGGCAGCGCCCAGAAGGTGCGCACCCTGATCCAGCGGGACTTCGAGGCGGCCTTCACGAAGGTCGACGTGCTCGTCTCGCCGAGTGCGCCCACCACGGCGTTCAAATTCGGGGAAAAGATGAGCGACCCGATGGCCATGTACCTCAACGACGTCACCACCATACCGGCCAACCTGGCCGGTGTGCCCGGGATGAGCCTCCCGATGGGTCTCGCCCCCGAGGACGGACTGCCCGTCGGACTTCAGATCATGGCGCCCGCGAAGCAGGATGCCCGCCTGTACCAGGTCGGCGCCGCCATCGAGGCGATGCTCGAGGCATCCTGGGGCCACACCCTGCTCAGCCAGGCGCCGGAGCTGGCGCCCAACGACATGTTCACAAGCACCGAGGGAGCCGTCTGATGAAGAAGGCCGAACTGATGGATTACGACAAAGCCCTCGAACTGTTCGAGCCGGTGCTCGGCTTCGAGGTGCACGTCGAGCTCAACACCAAGACCAAGATGTTCTGCGGCTGCGCCAACGAATTCGGCCAGGGCGCCAACACCAACACCTGCCCGACCTGCCTCGGCCTGCCGGGCGGCCTGCCGCAGGTGAACGCCCAGGCGATCGAATCGAGCATCCGTCTGGGCCTCGCCCTGGGCTGTGAAATCGCCGAGTACTCGAGGTTCGCCCGCAAGAACTACTTCTACCCGGACACCGCGAAGAACTTCCAGACCTCGCAGTACGACGAACCGATCGCGTTCAACGGGCAGCTCACCATCGAACTCGAGAGCGGTCGACTGGTCACGGTCGACATCGAACGTGCGCACATGGAAGACGACGCCGGCAAGCTCACGCACGTCGGCGGGGCCACCGGCCGCATCCAGGGCGCGGATTACTCGCTCGTGGACTACAACCGCGGCGGCGTGCCCCTGGTCGAGATCGTCACGCAGATGATCGAGGGCGGCGAGGCCGACTCGCCCGAGATCGGCCGCACCTATGTGGCCGCCATCCGGGAAATCGTCAAGGCCCTCGGCGTGTCCAACGCGCGGATGGAAGAGGGCAACGTGCGCTGTGACGCGAACGTGTCCCTGCGCCCCCGCGGCTCGAACATCCTCGGCACGCGCACCGAGACGAAGAACGTCAACTCGCTGCGTTCGGTCGAGAAGGCCGTCCGCTACGAGATCCAGCGCCAGGCCGCCCTGCTGCAGGCCGGCGGAACCATCACCCAGGAAACCCGTCACTGGCACGAAGACACCGGCATCACCTCGGCCGGCCGCCCCAAGTCCGACGCCGACGACTACCGGTACTTCCCGGAGCCCGACCTCGTTCCCGTTGCCCCGTCCCGGGAATGGGTGGAGGAGCTGCGCGCGACCCTGCCCGAGCCTCCGGCGGCCCGGCGCAAGCGGCTCCAGGCAGACTGGGGCTTCGCCGACCTCGAATTCCAGGACGTCGTCAACTCCGACCTGATGGATGCCGTCGAAGCGACCATCGCGGCCGGCGCCTCCGCCCAGGCCGCCCGCAAGTGGTGGACCGGTGAGGTGGCCCGGCTCGCGAACGTCGCCGGCGTCTCCGCCGACTCCCTCGTGCAGCCCGACCAGGTCGCCGCGCTGATCGAACTGGTCGTGGCCGGCACGCTCACCGACCGTCTGGCCCGCCAGGTGCTCGAGGGAGTCATCAACGGTGAGGGAACTCCCCTCGAAGTCGTCGAGTTCCGCGGTCTCGCCGTGGTCTCCGACGACGGAGCGCTCATCGTCGCGATCGACGAGGCCCTGGCCGCCCAGCCGGACGTCCTCGCGAAGATCCGCGACGGCAAGGTGCAGGCCGCCGGCGCCGTGATCGGTGCGGTGATGAAGGCCATGCGCGGGCAAGCGGATGCCGCACGCGTGCGCGAACTCGTGCTCGAGCGGGCCGGATCGGCCGACGGATCGGCCGAGTAGTGGCTCTGCGGAAGAAAGCGGACAGGGCCGGGAAGGCCCCGGCAGTCTTCGGCGTCGGGATGCAGGTCGTCGTGCGTCTGGATCGGAACCGGTACCCGGACGCTGCCGCGGAGGACCCGATCGGTGTGATCGTGGCGGCCGGCGAAGTCGAGGGGACCGCACTGTACGCCCCGGTGGCGGGTCGCGAGGCCGTGTGGGTCGTTCAGTTCGACGAACCATTCTTCGGCCTCGACGGCTCCGGACCGCACGCGTCCGCTCGAGTCGCGCAGGGCTCGCTCGAGCCCGCGCCCGAGGCATGAGCGTGGAGGCATGAGAGTGACAGAACAGCAGCGCCCGGCCAGCCCCGCCGAGATCCGACGCTGGCGGCAGTACCTGGCCGACGAGCGCGCGGAAGCGACGGTCTACCGTGACCTGGCCGGACGCCGCGACGGTGAGGAGAAGGAGATCCTGCTGGCCCTGGCCGAGGCCGAGGGCCGTCACGAGGCGCACTGGCGGCGCCTCCTCGGCGACCAGGTCGGGCAGCCGAGGCGTGGCGCTGTGCGCACCCGTTTTCTGGGCTTCCTGGCCCGACGCTTCGGGTCCGTGTTCGTGCTCGCCCTGGCCCAGCGCGCCGAGGCGCGCTCGCCCTACGACGCGGACGCGGACGCCACGGACACCATGGCCGCCGACGAGCGCATCCACGAGGAGGTCGTGCGCGGGCTCGCCGCGCGCGGGCGCCAGCGTCTGGCCGGCACTTTCCGTGCCGCCGTGTTCGGCATCAATGACGGTCTCGTCAGCAACCTGGCCCTGGTGCTCGGAATCGGCGCCACCGGCGTGCCGACCACCACGATCCTGTTCACGGGCATCGCCGGGCTCCTCGCCGGCGCGCTCTCGATGGGTGCGGGGGAGTACGTGTCGGTGCGTTCGCAGCGGGAACTCCTCGAAGCCTCCACTCCGAATCCGGCCTCCCGGAGCGTCTTGTCGCACCTCGACCTGGCCGCGAACGAGTTGACCCTCGTCTATCGGGCGCAGGGGATGTCCCCGGAGAAGGCCGAGTTCCACGCCCGGGAGGCGTTGCGCACCGTGGCGATCGCCACAGGTCCGGTCGACGTCAAGCAGACCGGCGGACTGTCTCCGGCCGTCGACGAGCACGAGGCGATCGGCACCGGACTCGGCGCCGCGACCTCGAGCTTCTGCTTCTTCGCCTCCGGCGCCATCCTGCCCGTTCTGCCCTACCTCTTCGGGCTCGAAGGCATGGCAGCGATCATCGTCGCCGCCGTGCTCGTGGGTCTGGCCCTGCTGGCAACCGGGGCGATCGTCGGGCTCCTGTCGGGCGGACCGCCCCTGCGCCGCGCGTTCCGGCAACTGGTGATCGGGTTCGGAGCCGCCGGCGTCACCTACCTGCTCGGCCTGCTGTTCGGCACCTCGGTCGGCTGATACCCCCAGACGGCCCGCGACTGAGCCGGCTGCCCGGCGCTTCAGAACGGCGGCGGCTCGTCGGAATCGTCCGGCGGCACCGGTCTCGGCCTCGGTGGCGGTTGGGGCTGGATGATGGTGGCCGGTTCGCTGATGAAGTGCCGCCCGGTCGGTGAGGTCCAGTTGAGAGTGCCGTCGGGCAGCATTTCGTAGCTCCA
>NZ_SOGW01000093.1:0-10869 GCF_004403075.1 Cryobacterium sp. TMT2-10
ACTCGCCCTCGCCGCCGGAATCTGGCACAACTGGCTCCTCGGAACACCCAACAAACGATCCCTCATCGCCTACGACCATTAGGACTCACTCATCTAGGGGAGAGGGCGACCCCAGAATTGGGCTGAGAGGTGCACCCAGCGAACGCCACTAAACTTGAAGCTCGGATTTCAAGGGGTGTGCGAGTGGTCGACCTGGAGCTTCAGCGGGAACAGAACTACGTGGCGACGCTGTATGCGCGCCTGGACGCGCTGCAGCGCGAGGCGGAGCAGCAGCTCACGGCGGTGCGGCGGCTCGACGTGGGCGGCAACCACCAGTCGCGCTCCGAACGCGACACCTTCGCCCGGCTCTACGAAGACCGCATCGTGCAGCTGCGCGAGGTCGATGACCGGTTGGCGTTCGGCCGGCTCGAGGTCGCGTCCGACGACGCGGATGCCGGTTCCCTCTTCCGCTACATCGGCCGGGTCGGCCTGCGCGACGAAGACCTGCAGCCCCTGCTGCTGGACTGGCGGGTGCCGCAGGCCAGCGCGTTCTACCAGGCCACCGCGGCGACGCCGCTCGGGGCCCGCGCCCGCCGCCACCTGCTCTCGAAGGGGCGGGACATCGTGCGGATCGAGGACGAGATCCTCGACGCGGCTCTGCTCACGGGCGACGCCGCGGCCGCGCACCAGGGGGAGGGGGCGCTGCTTGCCGCCCTCACCGCGCAGCGCACCGGCCACATGTCCGACATCGTCTCCACCATTCAGGCCGAGCAGGACCGCATCATCCGCTCCGACCTCAAGGGCGTGCTCGTCGTGCAGGGCGGCCCCGGCACCGGCAAGACCGCCGTGGCCCTGCACCGGGCGGCGTACCTCTTATATACGCACCGGGATCGGCTGAAGAATTCCGGGGTGCTCATCGTGGGGCCGTCGGAGTCGTTCCTGCACTACATCGAGGCGGTGCTGCCGTCGCTGGGGGAGACCGGGGTGGTGCTCGCATCCGTCGGCCAGCTCTACCCGGGCGTCGACGCGACCCGAGAGGATGCCCCGGCCGTCGCGGCCCTCAAGGGCCAGACGTCGATGGCGCGGCTGATCGAGCGGGCCGTGCACTCACGGCAGCGGGTGCCGGCCTCGACGCAGGTGCTGGTCGTGAACGGGGACCGGCTGACGCTGCACCCGCACCTGATCGAGACCGCCATTCACCGGGCGCGGGCCACCGGCAAATCGCACAACGAGGCGCGGGTCACGTTCGTGAAGAACGCGCTCGGCGCCCTGGCGAAGGAGTGGCTGGCGCAGTTGAAGAAAGACGGCCGGTCGATGGACGACACCGACCTGCCGATGCTGCGCGAAGACCTGCGCCTCGCCGACGACGTGCGGGTGGCGCTGAACACGGCCTGGCTGCCGCTCACCCCCGAGAAGCTGCTGCACGACCTCTATGCTCGCCCGCAGTGGCTGGCGCAGCTGACGCCCACCTGGACGCCCGCCCAGCGCGCGCTGCTGCACCGCCCTCGGGGCGCGGAGTTCACCATCTCCGACATTCCACTGCTCGACGAGGCGGCCGAGCACCTGGGCGAGTACAACGTCGTCGACGCGGCCCAGAAGCGCGAGCAGAAGGAGCAGCGCAAGCGCGACGTGGAAAACGCCGAACTGGCGATCTCGAACATGGAGGTGAAGGGGCTCGTCAACGCGAAGGCCCTCGCCGACAACTTCGCCGAGCTGGGCGACCGGGCCACCACGGCCGAGCGCGCGGCCCTCGACCGCTCCTGGACCTACGGCCACGTGGTCGTCGACGAGGCGCAGGAACTCTCGCCCATGCAGTGGCGCCTGGTGTTGCGGCGCGGCCCGCTGCGCTCGTTCACGATCGTGGGTGACATCGCGCAGGCGGCGTCAGCGGCCGCCGCCTCGAACTGGCGTGAGGCCCTCGCGCCCCTGCTCTCCGGGTCGCTCGAGGCCGACCGTTGGCGGCTCGAGGAGCTCACCGTGAACTACCGCACGCCCAGCCAGATCGCATCGGCCGCGGAATCCATGGCCCTCGCCCACGACCTGCCGATCACGCCGGCCCGGTCGGTGCGGGCCAGCGAGTGGCCGATCGAAACGGTGACGGATGTCGCCGACGCCGTGCGCCGCGAACGCGCCCTGGGCCTCGGTGGCACCGTCGCAGTGATCGTGCTCGAGCCTGCGCTCGCCGGGGTTCATGCTTCCTTGGTCTCTTCGTTCGGGTCTTCCGTTGTGGGCCTCGGGGCGGAGGGCCTGCTCAAGGAGATCGCGCTGCTCACCCCGCACGACTCCAAGGGACTTGAATTCGATGCCGTGGTGGTGGTGGACCCGGCGGGGATCGTCGCGGCGTCCGAGCGCGGCGCCGGCGCGCTGTATGTGGCCATGACCCGGCCCACCCAGCGCCTGTATCTCGTGGCGACGGGGCCGCTGCCCGCCGGGCTTTAGTGCTGGGGCCACTTCTCGCGCCGGCCGATACTGAGCTCACAGCCGGCATGGGTTAGCGTTCGTAGGTGACTGAATCAAGCGACGACCGCGCTGCCACCGCCCCCCACTTGACTGCAGAGGATCACACGCCGGCGCCGCTGGCCGTGGATCGTAGTCGCCGTGCTGGTCGGGCTCGTCATACTTCTCGCCATCGCCGGGGGCTGGGTGGGTTCCCGGGCACTGGCGGCCAAGGCCGAGCTCGAGAAGGCGCAGACTCTCGTCGGCACCCTCAAGAGCCAGGCCACGGCGATGGATTTCACCGGCCTCGGTACCACCTCCACGAAGCTCTCCGCGGCTACGGGCAAGGCCGTCGACCAGGCCCATGACCCACTCTGGCGGGCGGCGGAAGTCGTTCCGTTCGCCGGCGCCAACCTCACCGCCGTGCGCCAGATGGCAGAAGCCATCGATGTGGTCGCGCAGGACGCGGTCGCGCCGGTCGCGACGGTGGCGTCGGGCCTCAGCGCGGCGTCGCTGAAACCCGTTGACGGCAAGATCAACCTGGCGCCGATCGTGGACCTGAACGCGGCCCTGACAACGGCGAGCACGGCGCTCGACTCGGCGGCGGCATCCGTGGGCGCGATCAAGCTCGACGGAACTATCGACGAGGTCAGCGCAGCCGGCACCAAACTCTCCACCATGCTCGACGGCGCTGCGGCCACGATCGGAGAGGTGAGCTCGTTCACCTCGGTCGCGCCCGCCATGATGGGCGCCTCGGGGCCACGAAACTACATCTTGATTTTCCAGAACCTTGCCGAGACCACGGCGCTCGGAGGCACCGCAGCGGCCTTGACCGAGGTCACGGTCGACGACGGTTCGATCAGCATCGGCCGGCAAGCGTCGAGCCAGAGCTTCGTACGAGACGACGCGCAGTCGGCTGTCGCCGAAGACCCAAAGCTTTCTTCACTTTTCACCCCGTTGATGTTCACCAGGCTGAACCTCGCAACCAGCCGGCCTGATTTCCCGACTGCTGCGCAGATCACTCAGGCGTTCTGGCAGCGTGACCTCGGCGGCACCGTCGACGGCGTCATCTCCATCGACCCGGCGGCACTCGCGCACATGCTCGGCGCCACCGGACCGGTCACGATGAGCACGGGTGACGTGCTGTCGAAAGACAACGCCGTGTCCCTGCTGCTCAACGAGATCTACTTCCGCTACCAGGGCAAGGACGGCCCCGATCAGACGGACGCGTTCTTCGCCAAGGCCGCCAAGACCATGTTTGACGCCGTGACGAACTCTCAGGGCGACCCGCAGGACATGCTGAAGGCCGTGACCCAGGGGGTCACCGAGCACCGCATCATGGCGTGGAGCGCGCACCCCGACGAGCAGAAGATTCTCGAGCGCACTCCGATCGCCGGCATTCTGCCCACGACCAACAGTGACTCGACTACCACGGGCGTGTTCTTCCGTGACATGTCTGCATCCAAGCTGGACTTCTACCTCGAGACTGCCGCGACCCTCAGTACGAACGTCTGCACCGCCGAGACCCCCACATTCACTACGAAGGCCAACCTCCGCTCCACCCTCACGCCCGAGCTGGCCGCCAAACTTCCGGGCTACGTGGCCAGCGCGCCGTGGGGCGCCAAACAGTTCCGCACGGAGGTCTTCGTTTACGGCCCTCCCGGCACGACCTTCGTGTCGTCGTCGATCGATTCCGCGAAAGGCGCCGACCTCGAGCTCACGACCGACGACCTGGGCAGGCCGGTGGCCCGGTTCTCGGTCATGCTGAAGCCCGGCCAGTCGAGCGCGGTCACGGCCGTTTTCGCCGGCCCGAAGGGCACCTACGCGGCTCCAGCCCTGCAGACCACCCCGATGCTGCACCCGACGACGGTCACCCTCGACGCCCCCGGCTGCCAGTAGCCGCCCCGGCTCACCCTCGACGCCCCTGCCAGTAGCCGCCCCTGCCAGTAGCCGCCCCTGCTCGCGCTGCCCCTCCCTGGCCCACTCCCCACTCACGCCTGCCTGCGGTTTGCGCCGGTCATCCTACGAGCCCCGCTTCCTTCGCCGAGCCGTGAGTTTCGACCCTGTTTCTTGCTTGAAGAGGGTCGCAACTCACGGTTCGGCGCCGTCTCGGGCCCGGTTCTGCGGCGCCTCGCCGGCCATCGAGTCCCACGAGTAATACCAGCCTCATTAGTAACTAACTGCGAAACATTTTGATAAATAGTTGAGATAGTCTCGACAACACGTACGCTTTTTGCTAAAATCGGGGCATGGCAGGAGCATCCGCACCGCAGTCACCAGCCGCCCCGGCAGAGGCGGCAGATTCACCTGCGCAGCGAATCGAGCAGGCCGCTCGGGCAATAGCCAAAGCCCTCGCTGACATAACGTTATCGCTACTGTCCGACACCGATGCCCTGGCCGTGCTCGGCGCGGTCGAGCACCTCGGCCGCAGCGTGGATGCGGCACGAGTCTCCACTGCAACGGATGTCGCGGACCGCTCCCGTAGCATCCTCGGCCACGATTCCCTGGCCTGGAAGCAAGGGGCGAGCAACGGCATCGACCTCATCACGCGCCTCACCCGGGTCTCCGCGCGAGAGGCCAACCGTCGCGTGCGGCTCGGCGGGAACGTCGGCCAGCGCCGGGCCGGCACCAGCATGCTGCCCCCGTACTATTCGACTGTCGCCGCGGGCCTGAGTGCAGGCGATCTGGGCGTGGACGCTGCCGAAGCCATCGTCACCACCCTCGACAAGGTCAGTCCGAGCGTCGCTCCAGACGACCTCCTCACCGCTGAGCGGGCCCTGGTTGCCGCCGCGACCGGCGCTGTGACCGAGGAGACCCAGGGGCTGCCGGGGGAAGGGTTCGCGTTCCCGGCGGACTTGATCCGGGGTATGGCCGTGCAGTGGCAGGCGCGGCTCGACCCGGACGGCACTGCGCCGAACGAAGACGTCGCCGAGCCGCGCAGCACGGTCGGGTTCGGCCTGCTTCGCGACGGCCTCTACCCCCTGCGGGGAGCGGTCACCGCGGAGCTCCGCGGCATCATGAACGGCATCTTCGACACCTATCTCTCCGCCCACGCGGCACCCGCATTCCCCAGTGCGGAGGAGCAGGCGCTGATGGATTCCGGGGAGCTCATCCCCGGCGCCGAGGCCGCCGCCCTGAGCGACGACCGGAACGGCGGCGAGAAACGCGCGGACATCCTCCGCGGGGTGTTCGAGGCCGCGTCGCGCGCACCGGGAACCCCGAAGATGGGTGGGGCCGCCCCGACCGTGATGGTGCACGTGAACGCGGTCGACCTCGCCGATGAGCACGGGGTGGGGTGGATCGACGGGGTCGAAGCCCCGGTGTCGATGCGCACCGTGAATCAGCTGATCTGCGCCGGCGGGTACCGCAAGATCCTCTTCGGCGTGGACGGGGAGGTCCTCTACCTCGGCGGGAAGGAAAGATTCTTCACCCAGGCCCAACGCCGCGCCATCGCCGCCCGCGACGGCGGGTGCATCATCCCGGGTTGCCAGGTGAACGCGGCCTGGGCGGAGGTGCACCACATCATCCCGTGGGTGAACCACGGCCCCACCGACATCGACAACGGGGTGCTGCTCTGCTGGTTCCATCACCACAGCATCGAGACATCGGGGTGGTTGATCCGCATGGTCCGGGGCAAACCCGAGGTCATGGCACCGGTCTGCTTCGATCCCACCCGCACCTGGGTTCCCGGCCAGGACCACCGCGCCCACCGGGCCAGCGGTGCCGGCCGCGATCGCAGCGCCCGCGCCCCGGCTCGCGCCCACCCCAGCGCCACAGATTCGACCCACTAACCGTCACCAGTCCAGCTGCTCGAGCCCCGCCCCTGCGCCGTGCCCGCCCGGTTCGTCCTCTGAAACCCGCGCACGGGCATCCGTCAGCCCCCGGCTGTACACTTTTTGCGGGCGTCGCGCATAGGTGACGTCAAGCTCCGAGCCGCAATGCCGGCTTTGCGCCAATTAAAGGAACCGCACACATGACGACCCTTCCCCGCCTGGTGGCCTTCGATCTCGATGACACCCTCGCCGCTTCCAAGTCCCCACTCGACCCGCGGATGGCCGCCCTTATGGTTCGCCTGCTCGGCGCCGTCGAGGTCTGCGTCATCTCCGGGGGGCAGATCGCGCAGTTCCACATGCAGCTGATCGACAACCTCGAGGGCGTCAGCGATGAGGCCCTCGAGCGGCTGCACCTGATGCCCACCTGCGGCACCCAGTACTTCCGCCACGTCGACGGAGCCTGGACCCAGATCTACGCCGAATACCTGACCGAGGCCGAGAAGACGGATGCCCTCAACGCCGTCGAGATATCCGCGCGTTCGCTCGGCTACTGGGAGAGCAAGACCTGGGGCCCGATTCTCGAGGACCGCGGCTCGCAGATCACCTTCTCCGCTCTCGGCCAGGCGGCCCCGGTCGCCGCGAAAACCGCGTGGGACCCCACCGGCGAGAAGAAGAACGCCCTGCGCGAAGCGGTGCAGGCGCTGCTGCCCGACCTCGAGGTGCGCTCCGGCGGGTCCACGTCCGTGGACATCACCCGGCGCGGCATCGACAAGGCCTACGGCATGAACAAGCTCGCCGTGCTCACCGGGGTGCCCCTCGACGAGATGCTCTTCGTCGGCGACCGCCTCGACGAGAACGGCAACGACTACCCGGTGAAGGTGCTCGGGGTCGAGTGCGTCGCCGTGGAGGGCTGGGAAGACACCGCCGCGTTCCTCGAGACGCTGATCCCGCAGCTCGAGGCCGTCTCCGCCTGACGGATGGCGCTCAGCCGAGCCCCGCGACAAATTCGTGCAGCCACGGTCGCAGGCCCGGGCCGAGGTCCTCGCGGTCCACGGCGAGTTGCACAACGGCCTTGATGCAGTCCAGTCGGTCGCCGGTGTCATACCGGCGACCGCGGAAGTGGCCATCAGCGCAGGTTTGGGGCGCCGTTCTCTCCTGGGCGTGACGTGTTTCGGGAATGGCCCGTATCCGGGGGGAAAAGGCCGGGCTATGGTGTCGTCACCGTTCGCTCGAGCGGCCACAGGAGGTAACCCGAATGCCGAACGGAAAGAACGCACAGCGCCCTGAAACGACCGGCCCGTTCCACCGGGCTCCGCGCAAACGTTACCCCTGGCGCATCGCCCTGGCCGTGCTCGGCACGGTGCTGGTGGTCGCAGTCGCCGCCGTCGGAATCTTCGCGTTCAGCCTGACCCGCGCCTTCGACGGCGGCACCGAGAAGATCTCCAACGCCTACCCGAAGGAGGCGTCCCGCCCCAAAGCCATCACAGCGCCGCAGGGCGCTGCCACACCGTCCTCGGCGCAGGGCGCAGTGCCCGCGGGGCAGGCGCAGAACATCCTGCTGCTCGGATCGGACACCAAAGGAGCCACGGGGACACAACTTGCCAACGTCAGTGATGAGCACTCGGACACCCTGATGGTGGTGCACGTGCCGGCCGATCACAAGAACCTCTACGTCATGGCGATCCTGCGCGACAGCCTGGTCGAAGTGCCCGGGCACGGGCAAGCGAAGATCAGAACGGCTATCTCCCTGGGTGGGGTGCCGCTGGCTGTTCAGACCGTGGAAACCCTGCTCGGCGCCCGCATCGATCACGTGGCCGTGGTCAATTTTTCCGGGTTCGAACAGGTGACGGATGCCCTGGGCGGAGTCGACATCAACAATCCGATCAGCTTCGATTCAGACCACCTCAAGGGGCACCACTTCGATAAAGGCTCCCAGCACCTGACCGGCGCGGAGGCCGTCGCGTTCGCGCGCGAGCGGGCAGCGTTCCAGGATGGCGACGTTCAGAGGGTGCGCAACCAACAACTCCTTATCAGCGGCCTGCTGATGGGGGCGATGCGCAATTCCATGCTGTCCGATCCGGTGAAGACGTCGGGTCTGCTGGGCACGGTCACGCCCTTCCTGGCCGTCGACGATGGCCTCAACTCCGCCTACCTGGCCTCCCTGGCCTGGGCGCTGCGGGACGTGCCGGAAAAACAGGTCACCTTCTTCATGATGCCGATCGCCGGATCGGAAGCCTCCTCAGACGGTCAGGCGATCGTGCACGTGGACTGGGCCCGGCTCGCGGTCGTGCAGCAGGGTTTCCAGACCGATACCTTGGCCGCCTACGACCGCGAGTTGAAGACGATGCGGTAGCAGCCCTCGATCTTTGCCCCCATGGATCGGCGGATGCCGTGGCGTGCGCAGTGCCGGCCCCGGGCGTCGGGAACGGCCCATATCCGCCGGGAAAAGGTCGGGCTATGGTGTCGTCACCGTTCGCTCGAGCGGCCACAGGAGGCAACCCGAATGCCGAACGGAATCAACGATTTTCTGCGCCACAAACCCCCCGGCCCGGCGCACGCAGCGCCGCGCAAACGTCATCCCTGGCGGATCGCCCTGGGTGCGCTCGGCACGGTTCTGCTGGTCACCGTCGCCGCAGGCGGCGTCTATGCGTTCAGCTTGACCCGCGCCTTCGACAGCGGCACCGAGAATATCTCGAACGCCTTCCCGGAGGAGGCCTCCCGCCCGCAGGCTGGGCAAGCGGCGCCGGGCACGGCGGGCGTCGCCGCAGCGAATGCCCCCGCCGGGCCCCTCGACCCTTCCGCGGTCCTGGGCGGGGTGCCCGCTGGGCAGGCGCAGACCATCCTCCTGCTCGGATCGGACACCCGCGGCGCCACGGGGAAGGACCTCGCCGGCATCCGTGGTGAGCGATCGGACACCATGATGGTCGTGCACGTGCCGGCCGATCGCAAGAGCCTCTCCGTCATGTCGATCATGCGCGACAGCTGGGTTGAGGTGCCCGGGCACGGGCAGGCCAAGATCAACGCTGCGCTCTCGTGGGGCGGGGTGCCGCTGGCCGTGCAGACCGTGGAAAACCTGCTCGGCACCCGCATCGATCACGTGGCCGTGGTCGATTTCTCCGGGTTCGAACAGGCGACGGATGCCCTCGGCGGCGTCGACATCGACAACCCGATCGCCTTCGACTCCTACCATTTCAAGGGGCACCACTTCGATGCGGGCTCGCAGCACCTGAACGGTAAGGAAGCCGTCGCGTTCGCGCGGGAGCGCTACGCGTTCCAGGACGGCGACTTCCAGCGGGTGCGCAACCAGCAGCTCATCATCAGCGGGCTTCTGACCGCGGCCATGCACAGGTCCGTGTTCGCCGATCCGGTTAAGCTGTCCGGTCTGCTGAAGACGCTCACCCCCTTCCTGGCCGTGGATGACGGCCTGGACTCCGCGTACCTGACCTCGCTGGGCTGGGAGCTGCGGGATGTGCGGGAGCCGCAGGTCACCTTCTTCACGATGCCGACCGATGGAACGGGAACCTCCTCCGACGGCCAGTCGATCGTGCACGTGGACTGGGTCGGCCTCGCCGCCGTGCAGAAGGGCCTCCAGACCGACACCATGCGCGACTACCAGCCCGAGCTGCAGGCGAGGGGCTAGCCGGGGGCCGGGCTGTCGCGCATAACTCCTGCAATTTGTGGCAGAAAGGCCGTTTTGGGGTCGAACCCGGCCTGTTCCGAACGATCTGCAGGAGTTATGCACGACGGATCCGCGCTGCCCCCAACTACCCATTGTTCTGCGGCCCCCTGTGGCGAATTCAGGAGAAACCCGGCCCCGGCCATCCGCCGCCCCATGTTTTCGGCGCTGAGGCCGGCGTCCACCCCGGTTCTCCTGAATTAGCCACCCGTTGGGCAGCTAAACGCCCGTCGGCCCGCGAGTCGACCTGCGAGCCGATCCCGCCAGCGCCAGCGCCTGCAGCAGCGGCAGCAGCATCAGGGCGAGCACGGCGCCCACGGCCGCACCCGCCGTGTTCGCGACCACATCGGATAGGGTGGCGAACCGGGCCGGCAGGAAGATCAGCTGGCCCAGCTCGATCGTGCAGCTCGCCGCGAAACCCGCCAGCACGGCCAGCCACCAGCGGCGCGAGCCGGCCAGGATCACCACGATCATCCCCACCGGGACGAACAGAACGACATTCGCCATGAACTCCACCAGGTCGTAGCGCACCCAGCCCGGAGCGCCATGCCCCTGCAGCCAGCCGAGGGCGGCCAGCAGAAAATCGTGCGCGTCCCGGTCCACCGGTGTCGGCCAGAATGCGATCAGGAGTAGTGCGACCAGATAGGCCAGCCCGAGTCGCAGCGCCCACCGGCGCAGCCGGGCCCGCCCCTGCGAGTCCGCGGCGGGCGTGCCCGAAGTGGGGGAGCCGGGGAGTGGTGCGGCGGGAGAGTCGGGGTTCAGGCCGGCCACGTCATCACCTCTCGGGGTCTGAGCGGTCGGCCCCCGACGACCGTGCCGGGTGGAGGACCGCAACACTGTCGGATTCACCACCCTAGACGGGTCGGTCCGCGCATGCCAGTCGGCCCGGCCCCGCTCCCAGTCTGGCCCCGCGCAACCTCCGACCGCACCGCACCCAACCTCCGCCGGCCCCGCGCCCAACCGTCGCCGACCGCCGGCCCCGCGCCCGACCGTCGCCGACCGCCG
>NZ_SOGW01000025.1:0-11009 GCF_004403075.1 Cryobacterium sp. TMT2-10
CACGACGACCGCCACAGCAACGCCCCGCCCGCTGCGGCCAAATCGGCCCGGATCTCGTCGCATCAACTTCGAATAGGCGTTACTGACACACGCTCCTAGCGGTCGTCTTTTGTGTGCGGCCTTCTGGCAATGACTTCATCGATCACGCGGTGCGAGGGCAGAATAGTGTTCCGTTCAGTCGCGGCGTCCGCTTCCCCGTCAACGAGCTGGAGAAAATATTCAAATTGTGCGGTGAGCGGTTCCTTGCTCGTCGCCAGTTCGGGAATCTCGATCACTGTCTGCTGTTTGTATCCCCGGCCTTCACCGTCAGCGGAGTTCTCGGAGACGTGGTGGTAGACAGTGATATCGCGGCGGAGCAAGTCAAGTTCAATCAACCTGTCGTTCTCATAGATCGAGAGCTGCCGGATCTTGCGTTGACCGAGGCGACTCGCGGAGATTTGCGCGATCCCACCTTCTGCGAATTCCAGAAGTGTCTCCGCGACGTCCTCAGCGGCAGGAGCCGAACTCGCGTGGAAGAAGCCCAGACGTGCGTCGACATGAACCGGTTCCGAGTCCATAAGGAGAATTGCCAGGTCGACATCGTGAACGAGAAGGTCCCAAGCGACGCCGGTCTGTATTCTGGCTGCGTACGGGGAATGCCGCGTGGAAGTGATGTGGATCGGGGCGCCGATCAGAGTGCGAGCCGTGACAACGGCTGGGTTGAACCGCTCCAGTAGTCCGCACATGAACGGGAGGTCGCGCAGGCTGGCCTCATCCAGGATCTCTCGGGTCCTCAGCAGGCTGTCGGCAACGGGCTTTTCAACGAGAAGCGGAACATTCTCAGCCAGTACCTGCATCGCAAGGGGGTAGTGCGCCTCGGTGGCGGCCGCAATGACCACGGCTTGAACGTCAGTGAGGTCAGGTAACTCAGGAAGCCAGACCGCGCCGTAGCGCGCCGCCAAGGCGGCGCCCACAGCTTCGTTTGGATCCACCAAGTAGGCGAGCTCCGCGCGCTCAGATTGCGCGATGACTCGAGCGTGGTTGCTGCCCATGCTGCCGGCGCCGACGAGGGCGACCCTGGTGCGAGGAACCATTAGGCACCCGCAACGGTGCGAACAGCGGCGATGATCTCACTCAGGTCGGTATCGGTCAATGACGTGTTGACCGGGAGCGAGACGACTTCCGTGACGATTTGTTCCGCGACGGGCACGTCCGAAATGACCACACGCGGGTGGTTGCGATAAGCATCGTAGTCAAAAACGAGTTTTGGATAGTACACGCCGCTCCCAATGCCGAGTTCGGCCAGCCTCGCAACGAACTCGTCCCGGCTCACCCGTGCCTCCGGCGTCACTCGGATCGTGAACTGGTGCCAGACGTGCCCTCGGCCTTCCAACTGTCGGGGCACAACAACGCCGGGCACATCGGCCAGGCCTTCGATCAGCCTGTCCGCGTTGCGCCGTCGCGTGCTCACAGTATCCTCGTAGCGCTCGAGTTGCGGGATGCCCAATGCGGCCTGAAGATCCGTGAGGCGGTAGTTGTGCCCTGCCATCTCATAGACGTACCGCGACCGCATCCCTTGGTTGCGAAGCACCCTCAGCTTGTCCGCGAGAACATCATCGTTGGTGGTTATCAGGCCACCTTCGCCGGTCGTGATGTTCTTTGTGGCGTATAGCGAGAATGTTCCGAGGCCGTAGCTTCCCGCGTATCTGCCGTTGTAGCTTGCTCCGTGCGATTGGGCCGCATCCTCGAGGATGCGCAGTCCCTTTTCTGAGGCGAGTGTCTGGATCGGGTCCATGTCCGCCATTTGGCCGTAAAGATGTACGGGTAGAAGCACCTTGGTCTTGCTTGTCACGCGTTCGGCAAGTGACGCGGGGTCAATATTGAAGTCGTCCGCTCGAATATCGGCGAAGGTCGCCGTTGCGCCGGCTTCGAGGATGGCGTTAAGGGTTGCCGCAAACGTGAAGGGAGTCGTAATGACTTCGTCGCCGGGCTTGAGATCGAGTACCTGGAGAGCTGCCACTAGAGCGGTCGTGCCATTATTAACCGCAACAGCGTGAGGGATCCCGAACAATTCAGCAAAACGGCTTTCGAGTTGCGCAACCTTGGGGCCTTGAGCAACGGCACCGGAGCGCAGGACCTCGAGAACCAGCTCTTCTTCTTCTGGGCCGAACTGGACAGTGGTAATCGGAATCATGATGCCTCGTAAGTTAGATTTTGATAATCGACCTTGACGTCGCGTTCTTTCCACAGTACCGGACCGTCTAACTGCGCCTCAAAAGTGCACGCCCAGCGAGTAAAGGGAAACATGAACTCCATACATTCTTCCGCGCAGCTGATCGGGGAGGTTTCCCTCGGTGAGGGCAATATGATCGGGCCGCTCGTGGTGATCATTGGGCCGGTGACCATCGGCGACGGCAACTGGATCGGGACAGGAACGGTCATTGGCGCGCCGCCCGAGGTCGGGAGCTGGGAACATCCCATGGATGCGGCGCGACTGGACACGGGTAACGGGATCCTGATCGGGAATGGAAACGTCATTCGCGAGTACGTGCAAATCCATCAGGGCTGGCGTGAAACAACTCGGGTCGGCAACAACGTTTTCGTGATGAATCAAAGCTATATCGCTCATGACTGCGTGATCGAGGACGGCGTTACGCTGGCATCGAGTGTGCTTCTTGCCGGCCATGTGCGCATTGGCGCAGGCGCGAACCTTGGACTCGGATCCAGTGTGCACCAGCGCTGCTACGTCGGCGAGAGAACAATGGTTGGCATGGGGTCCGTGGTCACGCGCAGCCTGCCGCCTTTCTCAAAAGCGTACGGAAACCCTGCCCGAGTGCACGGCGCCAATGCTGTCGGAATGGAACGTGCCGGTATTCCCGAGGGCACGATCGCTGTCGCCGTCGCGATGTATGACCGACCGTACGAAAAGAGCCTGCAATCCCTGGCCGGACTACCGGGCGTCGGAGCTGCCGTGGAGTCGTGGCGGCAGAGGAGCGCCACGGGTGCTTAGGCGCTTCGGGCTCGCGACCATCTGGGTGGCCCGCGCGAGTAGTCAGGCTCCTGAGCAGTGGTGGATGTCGGGAGAATAGAGCACTTGTCGAAAGCATTGACGTTCATGGTCCCCACTGTTCCTTCCCGAGGGAGTCCCCGATCCACCTTCTGGATCGCTTTCGTCCTGATTGCGATGCTCGCCACCCTGTGGTCCCTTGCGAGCCCGATTTTCTCCGTCCCCGACGAGAACGCCCATGCGGCAAAGGCCATCGCGCAGGTGCGGGGCGACCTGACCGGTCACGCCGTGGCAGGTGTCAAGCATTCCGTCGTCAACCTGCCGGCGGATTACTCCTACAGTCAACGGATCGTCTGTTACCTGTCCCATACCGAGGTGACCGCTGATTGCGGATTCGAACTGGGCGACAAGGGCGGCAACGCCTGGTTCAACACCTGGGTGAGCGCGTACAACCCGATCTACTACTACCTCGTCGGCTGGCCGAGCCTTCTGCTCGACGGTTCCGCCGGGATCTACGCCATGCGCATCGTCAGCGGCCTTTTGTGCTCGGTGTTTGTGGCCTGGGCCTTCCAGACCGCGATGTCCGTCCGGCGTTCCCGGTGGATGCCGTTCGGACTGGCGTTCCTCGCAGCGCCCATGGTCGTTTATCTCTTCGGCTCCGTGAACCCCAACGGTATCGAGGTCGCGGCGGCCGGGGCACTCTGGATCTCCCTGCTGCGGCTGCTTCAGCACTTCGACGGGCGGGATGCTGGAGTGGTCTCGTGTTTGCCCCGCCGCTACCTCTGGCTGATCGTCACGGTGGCCTCGATCGTCCTCGCCACGGCCCGGGCAACGGGTCCGCTCTGGCTGGTCGTCGTGGTGGGCCTGTGCTTCGCAGCGGCGGGCTGGCGGTCGGTGAAAACGCTCTTCACCGCGGGCTCCTCGTATGTCGGGCTGGTGTTGGTGGCGGCCGGTGGGCTCTTCTCGATTCTCTGGACCCTCGGTGGCGGCAGCCTGTCCGGCCAGGCGGAGGCCGCGGATGCGCCCCAGGTCGGAGCGTCCTTCGTGCAGGGCTTCGCCTATGTGATCCGTATGACGCCGGACTATTTCCAGCAGGCCATCGGGTACTTCAGCTGGCTTGACACGCCTATCTCTGTTTCCGCCTACTGGCCGTTCGTGGCGTCCCTGGTCATCCTGGTGGCGCTGGCCTTCGCGGGACTGGACCGGCGCAGCGTCGTGACCATGGGAGTCGTTACGGGTGCCGCGCTGCTGGTCCCCGCTCTGGTGCAGGGCTACAGCGCGCACCAGACCGGCATCATCTGGCAAGGCCGCTACGGCCTGTTCCTCTACGTGGGCGTAACGCTCGTGGCCGCGTGGCTCCTGTCCGGACGCTCGGGGCTGCGTCTCGCGTTCCTGTCCACACGCCTGACGTGGATCGGGCTCACGCTCATGGCCTGCTACGGCCTGGCGGCATTCTTCCTGGTGCTGCGGCGCTACGTCGTCGGCACGGACGAGTCCGTCAGTACGATGTGGGAAAATCCGGCCTGGGAACCCCCGCTGGGCGCGATGACTCTGGTGGCCCTCTACGGCCTCGTCTCCATCGTCTTCATGCTCTGGTCGGGTCGGCTTGCCCTTCGGTCCGCCCGGGATGAGGACGAAGCTGAGGCTTCAGCCGAAGTGTCCCCGGTTCCCGCGGCCGATTCCATCCGTGCCTGAGCCGCGGGTCGCGGTCGCCTTCGACTGTCTGTTCCCTGTCAACACCGGCGGCGGCGAACGCGTGTACCGTCGCCTGGCGGAGCTCTTCGTCGAACGCGGATGCTCGGTCGACTACGTGACCCGCCGGCAGTGGAGCGCGGCAGCGCCGCCGGCAGCGCCCTTCTCCGTCGTCCCGGTGTGGCAGGGCGACATCTACGACGCTGGCGGCACCCGCACCTCCAGGAGCGCCATCGCCTTCGCCTGGGCGCTGTTCCGCCACTTCCTCCGCCGGCGCGGATGCCACGACGTCGTCGTCGTGAGCACGCTGCCGGTGCTGAACCTGTTCGCGGTGCGGCTGGCCCTCCTCGGCACGCACGCGTTCGTGGTCGCCGACTGGCTCGAGGTCTGGCCGTGGCCCAAATGGCGGCAGTACGCCGGCGCGATGTCCGGAGCGATCGCCTTCCTGCTGCAGTCGGTGGGCATCCGTCTCGGTGACCTGCACACCGTCAACAGCGAGTTCACCGGAGCCCGCCTGCGCCGCTACCGGCGGCGCGCGCAGCCGGTCACTCTGGGCCTGGTCGATCTCGTCGGCGACGAGCCCGGGGCCACGACCGAACGACCGGCCGACCCGTACCTGCTCTTCGTGGGCCGCCACATCGCCGACAAACGTCTGATCGACCTGGTGCCGGCCCTGCGGGAGGCTCGCAGCCGGATTCCGGCCCTGCGCGCGGTCATCGTGGGCACGGGACCCGAAACGTCCCGGGTGGTCGCGCGGGTCGGCGCACTCGGCCTCGACTCCGCGGTCGACGTGCGAGGCCGGGTCAGCGACGAAGACCTCAGAAGCCTCGTGCAGGGTGCCCGGGTGCTGGTCAACCCATCCCGACGCGAAGGCTTCGGCCTGGTCGTGGTGGAGGCGGCCACGTTCGGCACGCCCAGCGTGGTGGTGGCCGGCCCCGACAACGCGGCCGCCGAACTGGTCGTCGACGGCGTGAACGGATACGTCGCCGCATCCGTGGCCCCCGTCGAACTCGGCGCGGCCATCGTGCGGGCGGTCGAGGCCGGAGAGCCGCTGCGCCGCTCCACCCTCGACTGGTTCCAGCGCGAGCGGGTCAGCCACGGTCTGGGCGCCTCGGTCGACGAAATCCTGGCGCGCTACCGCTCGGCGAGAACCCGCTGAAGCGACGCCACGGTGTCCCGGGCGGTCCGGCCCCACGAAAAGGTGCGGGCCCGGTCCCGGCCTCGTTCTGACATGCGGGCCAGCTCGGCCGGGTCGTCGAGCAGGCCGGACAGCGTCGCGGCGAGGGCCGGGGCGTCCTGTGGCGCCACGTAGACGGCCGCGTCGCCGGCGACTTCGTGCAGCACCGGGATGTCGGAGCAGACCACCGGACAGCCCCGGGACATGGCCTCCAGCACCGGCAGGCCGAAGCCCTCGAACAGGGTCGGGAACACGATCAGGCTCGACTCGGCGTAGAGCCGGTCGAGTTCCTCCGCGCTCAGCCAGCCCCGCAGTGTCACCCAGGGGGCCAGGCCGAGCCGGGCCACGACGGGGGCCAGGGGGTCGTCGCCGTGGCTGCCGGTGACGACGAGGTGCGGCCGCGATTCGGCGGGCACCAGGGCGAGGGCCTCCAGCAGCAGGGGGAAGTTTTTGTGCGGCATGCGGTTGCCCACGGCCAGCAACCGGCGCGGCAGCCGGGGGAGTGGCGCCGCTGCCGTGCCGGAATCCGCGTCCGCGTCCTGGCCCGCGAGCGGCACCACGTCGATGCGGGCGGGCGGCACCCGGAGGTAGCGGACGATGTCATCCGCCGAGGCGACGCTGACGGTGAGAACGCGGCGTGCGCCGTGCGCCGCCACCCGGATCATGGTGCGGAGAATGCGCGAGTACGCGCCGGGCACGTATTCCGGATGCCGGAACGGCAGCAGGTCGTGCACGGTCAGCACCACGGGCACCCGCGACCAGGCCGGACCGAGGTTGGCCGGACAGTGCACCAGATCGGCGCGCTGCCGCCGGGCCGCGCGGCCGACGGAGAAGAGCTCGCCGCGGGCCCAGGCGATCCGGTTCTCGCCGCTGATGCCCGAGTCGACGATCTCGCCCGGAAACCAGGGGGCACCCGCGACCGCCAACTCGCTCGACGCGAGGCCGACGAATTCGATCCCGTCGGCACCGGGCTCGATCCGGCTGTACACCTCCCGCACGTACGACTCCATGCCGCCCTTGCGGCCGGTGAAGAAGAGCAGGTCAACGAGGACGCGGCTCATACTGCGGCCGCCACGACCAGTGCGGCGGCGCGCACCCGTCGGCGCCGTGCGAGCTCGTAGAGCACGGCCGACGCCAGCTCGGCGATGAGGAGACCCAGGAACACGGCGGACAGGCTGTGCAGCGCCAGGCCGATCCCGGCGAGGGCGAACGCCATCACGGAGACGGCTGCGCGCAGCCCGGTGAGTAGTCGCACCTCGCCCATCCGGCGCAGCGCGGCGAACGGAATGGTCGTGGCGAGTGACGCGGCCCGCCAACCGCACGCGAGCACGAGCGACAGGATGGCGGCAGAGCTGGTCCAGACGCCGCCGAAGATAAAGCCGAGCACCCCGGTGCGCTCCAGCGCCACCAGCACCACGACCGCTGCGAGCACCGCGCCGGCGGACACGACGATGTCGAGGCGGGAGTGCTCCTTGAGCAGGCGCAGCCGCATGAAGTTCAGGGGGATCGCGAGCAGGCCGGACACCGTCGCGATCGCGGTGAACAGCACCGCGTCGCCGGGCCCGATCAGCGTCAGGATCATGGCGTTCAGGAGCGGGTAGATCACGCCGGTGATCGCCGTGTCGGCCACCACCCAGCCCATCACGTCCGGCTCCGGACGGCTGGCCCGATGGGTCACCGGCAGGCAGCGCACCAGCGTCGCCAGCGCGATGCCGGCCACCAGGGGGATCAGCGCCCAGTCCTGGCCGGTGAACGCGGCTGCCACGCCGCCGAGGGCGCCGAGCCCCACCGCGACGGATGCCCAGATCTCCCGCAGGTCCAGACGCTCGGCGACCGAGACGCCCCGCCCGACTTCCAGGGCGGCGATCAGCAGCGGCAGGCCGAGGCAGAGCACGACCGGGTTCGTCGCGTTAAGCGCGATCACCGAGGCGGCGACCAATGCCAGACCGGCCAACCAGAGCGGGAACACCACCCGGCGTTCGGTGGCCGCCGAACTGAGCCGGGACTCGAGCACGACCGCGAAGGTCAGCTGGCCGGCGAAGGTGGCCACCATTACCGCCACGGCAATCACGCCCTGCTCCGGCCGGCTGAACAGCCGGGACGAGATCGCGACCGTCGCCGCGGGGATGACGGCCAGGGATACGCCGCCGAGCAGGGTGATCAGGCTCAGGGTGGCCCGCCGCAGTCGGAGCGGCGAGGGCAGGTCGGCCGTCACCGGGTCACCGCGGTGAGCGTGCCGGCGGCGCCGAGGGTGTGACCGAGCATTCCCTCGAGCCGGCCGAGGAACACCCACCAGCCGTCGATGAGGGCGTTCGTCCCGCGATTGCGCAGTCCGAAGAACAGGCCGCCGCCGAGGAACGCGAACCGCCACCAGAGCGGATACCGCCAGCGGGTGACGAGGCGACCCAGCCCCCGGCCGTAGCCGCGCAGCTTGTGCCGTCGTTCCGCGCTGCTGAGCCCGCTCGGGTCGCTGACCCCGCCCACGGTGAGCGCGGCCGGCTGCCACGCGAACCCGGAGTGCTGCCCGGTGCGGATCAGCTTCAGGAGCAGGTCCGTGGCCTCCCCGGCCTGCCAGGGTGTCGGGGCTCCTGTGCCGATCTCCGGGTCGAAGCCGCCGAGCCGGTCGAACACGGTGCGCCGGATCAGGATGCCCATCTCGATCACGCTCCACACCGTCCACCGGGTCAGGGTCGCACCGGGCTCGGGCAGCACGAACTTGGGCCCGTTCTCGTCGACCACGGTGAGGGCGCCCGCTCGGAAGTCCTCGGGGAGGAGCCGCATCCGTTGCAGCGTGCCGGGTGGGTACCAGGTGGTGTCATTGGGAAAATTGAGCAGCAGGTCGCGGCCCGCCGGCAGAGCGGCGACGCCCGCGTTCCGGCCGCGGGCCGCCCCGGGCGGCGACGTCGTGACGGTGATCCGCATGCTGTCCGAGCGGTAGGCGGATGCGAGTGCCTCCACCGCGGGCAGGTTGCGCTGGGCGACCACGACGAGGGCGTCACCCGCTGAAAGCTGCCCGGACAGGGAATCAAAGAGTCGCTTCAGGCTCTCGACACGGCCGAGCGTCGACACCACCAGTCCTAAGTCCACACAGCACATTCTGTACGATGAGGGGGCCAGACCAACAATGACAGGACTCGCACCGAGCATGACAATCACCGAAACAATTGAACTCTCGATCCTGATGCCGTGCCTCAACGAGGCAGAAACGCTCGCGGTCTGCATTGACAAGGCCCAGGGGTACCTGCGGCGGAGCGGCATCGCCGGCGAGGTCCTGATCGCCGACAACGGCAGCACCGACGGGTCGCAGCAGATTTCCGAGGCCCACGGGGCCCGGGTCGTGGACGTCGCGGAGAAGGGCTACGGCAGCGCCCTGATCGGCGGAATCGAGGCCGCCCGTGGCACGTACGTGATCATGGGCGACGCCGACGACAGCTACGACTTCAGCGAGCTCGACGGCTTCGTCGAGCGGCTCCGCGCGGGCGACGAACTGGTCATGGGCAACCGCTTCCGCGGGGGCATCGCAGCCGGTGCCATGCCGCCGCTGCACAAGTACCTCGGCAACCCGGTGCTGTCCTGGATCGGGCGCTCCCTGTTCCGCTCGCCGATCAAGGACTTCCACTGCGGGCTGCGCGGCTTCAACCGCCAGTCCATGCTCGCCCTGAAATTGCAGACGTCGGGGATGGAGTTCGCCAGCGAGATGGTCGTCAAATCCACCCTGGGCGGGTCCCGGGTGAGCGAAGTGCCCACCACCCTCAAGAAAGACGGCCGCAGCCGGCCGCCCCACCTGCGCAGCTGGCGTGACGGCTGGCGCCACCTGCGCTTCCTGCTCATCTTCAGCCCGCGCTGGCTGTTCCTGATCCCCGGCAGCGTCGCGTTCCTGATCGGCTTCCTCGGCACCATCCTGCTCGGCTTCGGACCCGTCGTGGTGGGGGAGGTGGGCTTCACCTATGCCAGCCAGATCTACCTGGCCGCGCTGGCGGTGGTCGGCTACCAGGCCTTCCTGTTCGCCCTGCTGACCAAGATCTACGCCCAGCACGAGGGGTTTCGTATCCCGCGCAGCCGCAACTTCGAGCGACTCGAGAAACGCATCAGCCTCGAGAGCGGCGCCATCCTCGGCGTCGTGCTCTTCCTGATCGGCCTGGGCATCGCCCTGACCCAGCTGGTCAGCTGGGCGGCCGGCGGTTACGGCGCGCTGGAGACCGGCGCCACCGTGCGGGTGGCCATCCCCTCGGCCCTGCTGATGATGCTGGGCTCGCAGACGGTGATGGCCGGCCTGTTCCTCGGGGTGCTCTCGGTCGGTCTGAAGCGACGCTGATGGCCCGCCCGACCGGTTCCGCCTCGCGTGCGCCCGCGGCATCCGTGCCCCGCGTGTCAGTGGCGCTCTGCACCTACAACGGCTCCGAATTCATCGAGGAACAGCTGCGCAGCATCCTGGACCAGAGCGCGCCCGCCGATGAGATCGTCGTGTCCGACGACGGCTCCACCGACGACACCCCGGCCGAGGTGGAGCGCGTCTTCGCCGCCTGGCAGGGCGAGCATCCGGGGCAGGCCGTGACGCTGCGCATGATCCGCAACCCGGCGCCGCTCGGCGTCACCTGGAACTTCGAGCAGGCGCTCGCCGCGTGCACGGGCGAGTTGATCGCCCTCAGCGACCAGGACGACGTGTGGCCCCCGGAACGGCTGGCCCTGCTGGCCGCCGAGTTCGCGTCCCGGCCGCCGCTGCAGCTGCTGCACACGGATGCCCGCCTCGTCGACGAGGCCGGCCGGCCGACGGGCCGCACCCTGCTCGCCACCCTGGGGGTGTCCGCCGCCGACCAGGCCGCAGAACATCGGGGGCACGCCCTCGACCTGCTGCTGTGCCGCAACATCGTCACCGGCGCCACGGCGATGCTGCGCCGCGGCCTCGTGCAGCAGGCGCGCCCGTTCCCGGCCGCCTGGGTGCACGACGAGTGGCTCGCGATCGTGGCCGCCGCGACCGGGGAGGTCGACCTGCTCGAAATCCCTTTGCTGGACTACCGTCAGCACGCGGACAACCAGATCGGCGCCTCCAGCCTCGACGCCGCCGGCAAGCTGGGCCGGCTGCGGGCGCCGCGCACGGCCCGCAACGCCCGCCTGCTGGCCCGCGCCCAGGCCCTGCAGGAGCGGGCCGCGCTG
>NZ_SOGW01000122.1:0-11787 GCF_004403075.1 Cryobacterium sp. TMT2-10
ACTCGCCCTCGCCGCCGGAATCTGGCACAACTGGCTCCTCGGAACACCCAACAAACGATCCCTCATCGCCTACGACCATTAGGACTCACTCATCTAGGGCGATGGGGAGAATGATCGTGCCGACACCGGCCGCGAATACGAATGTCATCGCCAGGATCTGGCTTCGGCTACGGAAGCTGGAAGCAAAAAGGCCGGCAACATGACTGAGGCGCAGCAAGGGGCCATCAAGGCCACCACACCACCGAGAAACGCTGCCAAAATCGTTGTTGACAGCAAAACTCGCCCCATAACCCAGCTCCAATCACCACCTGCCGGGACAACCCCAAACTACTATCACTCATAGTATTTCAATTTAGCTGAGCATTCCCTCCATGTTGGAGACCCGTCTCGCGTCCGTCGGCACCCGTCAGCGAACGTAAGAAAAGACCCCCATCATGCCGCGGCCGGCGTGATAGGCGTTGTGGCAATGTGCGAGCCATTGGCCCGGGTTGTCCGCTTCGAATTCGAACGTCACCGTCTCGTTGGGCCGAACGATGACCGTATCCTTCCGTGCTCCGTCGCCGGCGATTTGGAAGGTGTGCCCGTGCAGATGCATGGGGTGCCACATCTTCGTCTGGTTGATGATCTTCACTTGGATGCGGTCGTTGACGGCGACCTCGAAGGCGCCCGCGAAGGGGGTCATCATGTCAAAACGTCGACCGTTTATGCCCCAGTCGTACTTTGCCATGGTGCCGGTCAGGCGCATGGTGTGAACGCGGTTGGGCGACCGGGGTGACAGCAGGACGGACTCGTGTGCTTTCAGACGACCGCCGTCGGTGACCTTCCCATCGAGTACGGTGGGCAGCCCGTTCGTATCGGGGGCCGTCCCGGTGCCGGTGCTGATGAGGCCGTGCGCGACGCCTTTCTTGCCCTCTGGTAAAGCGACGACCGGTGTGAAACCGGTCGCGACGGTGAGGATCGCGTCGATACGTTCCCCCATGGCCAGGACGACTGCGTCCACGTCTTGATGCTTGACGGGGAATCCGTCCGCGTGGGTGAGGGTGATTTTCTGTCCCGGCACACCGACCCGGTAAGCGGTGTCGCCTGCTGCGTTGATGATGCGCAGGCGAATGCGGTTGCCCGGGCGGCTGGCAAAGATTTCCGCGTCACTGGTGGTTTTATCGTTGAACAGATGCGCCGGCATCGTCACGTCACCTGCGTCACCGCCGAGGTAGGAGCTGTGGGACCCCATCAGCATGTGCTTCATCGTCATGTCCATCCCGGACATGTTCATTCCCATGGACAGTTCGTCGAGGGCTTCCTGAGGAGTGCCGGTAATGCCGTCGAGCCAGTCGTCCAGCACAATGACCCAGTCCTGGTCGTAGGACAGTGGTTCTTTTGGATCCTCGATGATGAGGGCACCGTAGAGGGCCCGCTCGCGTTGCATTTCGGCGTGCGAGTGGTACCAATAGGTGCCCGGCCGGTTGAGCCGGAACTTGTAGTTGAAGTCGGATCCTGGGGCGATGGCGTTCTGTGTGAGGTCAGGGACGCCGTCGGCGTCGTTTCGGAGCGCCAGGCCGTGCCAGTGCACGGTGGTGGCTTCTGCAAGAGCGTTGGATACGGCAACCTCCAGCCGGTCGCCGACTGCTGCTCGGATCGTGGGCCCGGTGAGGGAGCCGTTGTAGCCCCAGGTCGTCAGCGTCGTACCGGCGACGCTGGTGGCAAACGCCCCGGCGTTCAACTGTTGTGTGCTCCTGCGCCCGGTAGCGGGGCGGCGTGCCTCGACTTTGGCGATCATCGGATCGTCCGGCAGAATCCGGTCGGACGGTCGCGAGTTCGGGGATGGTGTGCTGCAGGCTGCCAGTGCAACCGTGGTCGCCGTGGCGATCGATGCGCCAAGGAAAGTGCGGCGGGTGAGGAATTGGTTCATGGCGGTTCCTTCAAAAGAGAATGGGATGAATGAGCGGGAAGCGTGACGGTGAGCCCTGCTAGATCGGGAGCACAACCCCACCAATCAGTGCTTGCATGCTGTAGATCCACAGTGTCCACACGCCGCTAGCCATGAGCACCCCGATCAGGATCAGCATGGAGCCGCCAACTCTGTTGATCGCGCGAATGTGGCGTTTCAACCAGGCAATCGCACTGGCCATCCAGTTGAACCCAAGAGCGACCAACAGAAACGGGATACCCAGTCCCAGGCAGTAGAACAGGCCCAACAGGGCGCCCCGCCCGGGGGATCCCGTGCCGAGGCTGAGCAGTGAAATGGCTGTCAGAGTCGGACCGAGGCAGGGCGTCCAACCGACGCCGAAGACCAAACCGAGAAGAGGCGCCCCAGCCAACCCGGTGGCCGGCGCGAAACGCGGTTTCACCGTGCGTTGAAACGCAGAGAAAGCGCCGATAAACGCCAGCCCCATGATGATCACGACAATACCGAGCACACGGGTGATCGGATCTTGCCAGCGCACCAGCCAATACCCTGCAGCTCCGAAGGCGGCGCCATAGGAGATGAACACGACCGAGAAACCCAGGACGAACAAGCCGACGCCGATGAGGAGGCGTCGTCGGGTGTGGACGCCCCCTTGACCGGCCATGCCGCCCACGTATGCCAGGTATCCGGGCACCAGGGGCAGTACGCAGGGCGACGCGAAGGAGACAAGACCAGCCAGCAAGGCGATCGGGATTGCAATCAGTAGTTGTCCGCTGAGGACGATTTGGGCGAAGTCTTCACCCATGGCTCCGCCTCATCATCGACGCCCTCATTTCTGCCCTACGGTGTTGCTCGGCGGGGCGTCAACGGCGTGCGTAGAAGCGGCAGTCGGCGGCAGTCCCGTGATCGGTTGTTGAAGCGATGCGCGTTGCCGACCGGGGAGGTACGGGCTTGTTTCCGGTCCCGTGTGGCGGCAGGATTGGACGATGATCAAGATGAGGCCGACGACTGCGACTGCTGCCGCTGTGATCATGTTGATCTTGACGCCGAGAAGTTCAAATTCTGTCGGGTCCAGCCGGAAGGATTCAAACCAGGTGCGGCCCACCCCGTAGATGATCAGGTAGAGGCCGAGGGTCTTGCCCCAGCGGAGGTTGTACTGACGCTCGGCGAGCAGGACGATGATGACGCCGGCCAGGTTCCACAGAATCTCGTACAGGAACAGGGGGTGAAAGAGTGTCTCCGCAGGCAATCCGGTGGGGAACGCCGGTTGGCCTGGGTTGATCTGGAGGCCCCATGGGAGCGTGGTCGGGGTGCCGAAGAGTTCTTGATTGAAGTAATTACCGAGGCGCCCGAACGACTGGGCGAGCAGCATGCCGGGGGCGAGGGCGTCGCCGAACGAGAGGAATCGCACTCCGGCTCGACGGCAGGCAATGTACACGCCGAGGCCGCCGAAGAGGATGGCCCCGAAGATCGCCAGTCCGCCCTCCCACACGTAGAGCGTCTTCCAGAGATCCGCTCCGGGAAAGAAATAGTCGGTTGGATGCGTGACCACGTGATAGAGCCGTCCGCCGAGGATGCCGAACGGGACGGCCCACAGCGTGATGTCCAAGACGATCCCGGGCTCTCCGCCGCGGCGGGTGAGCCGCCGGGACGTCAGGACCACGGCGACCACGATGCCGGTGAGGATGAACAGGGCGTAGAAGTGAATCTGGAACGGCCCGAGCTGGAAGGAGCTGATGTCCGGGCTCGGGATGCTGCTGAGAATGGTCATGGGCGGGGCGTTCTTTCCTGGGTTTGGAGCGGGCGGAGGGCGCTCGGGTACCGCCGTGAAATGGTCATTTGTCTGGCTCGAGTGCGCTTCTGATCAGCGCATCGAGGACGCTCGCGTCGGGGATCCGGCCGAGTATCCGTGCGGACACGCGGCCCTGCTTATCGAGGACGATGGTCGTCGGAACGGCGTTCGGCGCGACCGTTCCGCTGAAGGCCAGTTGCATAGAGCCCGTGTCGGCGTCGATGACAGATGGGTAGGTGATGCCGTAGGTCGCCGCGAAGCCGTGTGCAGTGCTGAGTTGGTCACGGATATTCACTCCCAGGAAGCTGACTCCCTGGTCCTGATATTTGGTCCACAGAGCCTGAAGGTCGGGGGCTTCGGCCCGGCAGGGTGCGCAACCGGCGTACCAGAAATTCAAAACGAGTACTCGTCCCCGATAATCCGCCGGCGTCGTCGTGCCACCGGACTCCAGGGTGCCGGTGAAATCGACCGGCGTCAGCCGATTCGCCGACGCGATCTCGGTGACCGATCCGTCGCCAGCAATGTAGTTTTTGTTGCTGCCGGCCCGGTACTGGTCAGCGAGCGAATCACTCGCGCAAGCGCTGAGCAGTATCGCGGCTGCCACCCCGAACGTCACTGCTCCAACGAGCCGGGTTCTCCACCTGCGATCATCCAAGGGTGATCCCTCTCGCGCTCATGAACGGCACGGGGTTGATTCGGGCGCCATCGACTCGAGTCTCGAAGTGCAAGTGGCATCCGCTGGAGGCCCCGGTCGTGCCGACGAGGGAAATGGTCTCGCCGGCGGCGACCTGCTGGCCATTGCTGACCAGGATCTGGCTGTTGTGTGCGTAGCCGGTTTGAACGCCATTGCCGTGGTCGATGAGGACCCAATTGCCGTAGCTGCCGAGATACCCGGCGAAAATGACCGTGCCCCCGGTCGCGGCCGATACCGCTCGCCCACACCCAGCGGCGATGTCAGTACCGTAATGAAAGGCGCCGACGCCGGCCACAGGTTTGGAGGGGCGCGGGCCGAAGGAGTCGCTGATCCAGCCAGACACGGGAAGCGCCCACCCTTGCTCGCTGAGCTGACCGACGTCCAGAGCCGATCCACCGCCTCCCCCGGACGACGCGGCAGCGCCACCAGCGCCAGCAGCTGCAGCAGCAGCCGCAGCAGCGGAGGCTGCAGCTGCCGCCTCGGCTGCTCGGCGAGCTTCCTCGCCTTTGGCATAATCGGCCTCTGTGGCGGCGCGGTTATCGCTGAGGACCGCGAGTTGCGCTTGGAGAGTGCCTGCGTTCTGCTCTTGTTCCGCGAGCTTTGACATCAGTGCGGCGCTGGCCGTGGTGGCGTCCTTCAGGGTCGTCTCTGCTTCTCTGGCAAGGGCGCCGAGCGCCTCCTTCGCTACCTTCGCCTGGTCGGTCAAGACAGTCGCGGAATTCCGGTCCGTCGCTGCATGTTCGTAGATTGTGCTGGAACGCTCGGTGAGCTTGCTCATGGCGCCAAGCTGGTAGAGCAAGGCGTCGGAGTTCTCGCCCTGGAGAAAGATGGTCATTGAGAGATCGGAAGCGCCCGCGCGGGCCAGCGTCGCGGCCAACCGGCCGGCCTGGCGCTGGGACACGCTGGCGCGCTGAGTGGCGTCATCGGCCTGGCTCTGGAGAGTCGTGGCGCGGTAGGTGGCTTCGTCGAATGCCCCCTGTGCGCGCTCGTACTCAGCACCGCGTCGAGCGGCCAGGTCCCTGGCCGTCGCCACCTCGGTCACGAGCCCGGCGATCAAATCCTTGATCGCCATGATTTGCATTTGCTTCGACGCCTCGCTCGAACGCGCGCTCTCGACGTCTGACCACGACGGGTACCCGCCGGCTGCTGCCGGGGACGCCACGCCGATGACGGCGACCAGCGACAGCGTAGCGATCATCGTTCCGGCCCATTTCACGAGGACCGGGCGTTTGGGCGACTGCGGGTGGCATTTAGTTTGCGCCATTGGGACGTACTTTCTGCGTGAGCCAGGCAAATGGGTCTGTCGGTGCGGAGCCGTCGAGCAGTATCTCGAAATGAAGGTGTGGTCCGGTACTCTGACCGGTCGTGCCGACATTGCCCACGAACTGGCCAACCAGAACAGGTTGCCCAACGCTGAGAGCGAGGGAGCCCTCCGTCATGTGGGCGTAGAGGCTGCTGACAAGCCGCCCGCCGATCATGTGGTCGATGATGGCGTAGACGCCGAGGCCGCTATCGTCGGTCGCCGATACTTCTCTCACCACGCCGTCTGCGATCGCTTGGATGGGAGTGTTCACACCGGGGTTCATGTCGATTCCCTTATGGAAGCTCGAGCACCCAACGCAGGGCGGCACCCGCGGACCGAAGTCCGTCGAGATCGGAACCCCGACAGTGAAGGGCCACTGGATTGGCGAATCCAAGTAGTTGACATACGTGCCAGCTGTTTGGGTATACGCGCCCGGCAAAGGCTTTTTCACTCGTTCCACGGTGAATCCGTCGCGAAGGACAGCGGTTACCGCGCCTGCCTCGTTTGCCGGAAAGGCTTGCGCCGCACCGCCTGTTACTCGGCTCCGTGAGACTGCCATCACGGCGTCTGGGTTCACCGCGAGAGCAGGCAGGGAGACGCTGACCGCGAGGAGCGCGACAAACGTCATCGCGACGCCGCCGAACAATCGATGCCGCGTCGGCGGTCGTGCCGGGCCCGGGGCCCGCTTTTGCCACGACAGGGGTGACCGTGTCCTGCGTCGGCGCGCTTCGGCCGCGCGCAGGAGCCGGCGGGATGTGACCGGTGGTGAGTGCATAAATGTTGTTCCTCGAGATGCCGGAGAGTAGTACCGATGGCGCGCACCAGGCGGCGACGAACCTCAGCGAGGGATCGTCGTGGGCGCGCATGAGAATGAGCGGGGCTCGCTCGCGCGGCGCCCCGTGCGTCAGAGAGTCCTACAGGGTCGCGAGGATGCTTTTCATGACACCGATCTCTTCGGTTTGGGTTGCCACGATGTTCGACGCCATGGCCTTCGCGTCTACGTTCTGGCCCTCATCCACTTCCAGCTGCGCCATCTTGATGGCACCCTCGTGGTGGACGATCATCTGGTTCAGGTAGAGCTTGCCGGCCTCTGCACCGGAGGCCTTGTTGAGCGCCATCATGTCAGCATCGGACATGAGGCCGTCCGATCCGTCGCCCATACCGGACATTCCATCCATGCCCTGGGTGCTGGTCTCGTCGGTACCCCAGTCGGTGAGCCAAGCCTTGAGCTGCTTGATTTCAGGCTGCTGGGCAGCCTTGATCTGCGTGGCAAGATCAAGAATTCGCTGGTCGATACCCACTTTGGCGAGGATGTCGTCGCTCATCTCAACAGCCTGTTTGTGGTGCGGGATCATCATCTGGGCAAACGTCACATCAGCTGGTGCGGAAGCGGCGGAAGCGGCAGCGCTGGACGTGGCAGATGGGGCATTGGGGGCTGTTCCGTTGGTGCAGGCACTAAGCGTGAGCGCCGCGGCCAGGGACGCTGACGTGACCAGATACATACGTGATTTAAGCATTCTGTTTTCCATTCATAGTTAGACCCAAGAAACCGCAGCGCCGAAAGGCGCAAGAAATCCGCGCGGCGACATGACGGCGCGCGGGAGGGTTTGGTTCTAAATACGATTGATGGAAAGTGCTGTCAGACTCGGTCGGTAAATATGGAGTGTCGGGCCGCTGAGGTGACGAACATTGCATCCGCCTGCGTCGAGCAGTCGACGATAGAGGGACGGCTGCCGGGCGAGCAAGATCAGCGAAGCGAGCACGAGCACAATGGTGCAGGTCATCGCGAGGATTGCACAGTCCAGTACGCAGTCAGCGCAGCCGAGCACCCCGATGCGGGCGTGAGCGGCAATGGAGGCTGCCGCGACAACGGCGCCTGTTGCGACAACGCCAGCGCCAGCGCCGACGCCGGGCACAATACCCACATCGGGTGCCTGGCCGGATGCGGTCGCAAATGCGGTCCCACCGGTCTCATGCCCGGCGTGCGTTGAGTTCATGGCCAGAAAACTGAACAGAATCGCGGCCAAGGCGACCATCGCCATAAGCGTGGACCGGAAGGCAGGCTTCCGGAGGTACGCCGCTCGTGTGATGCGATCGAGCTTCATGTCACCTCCGGGTCCATGCCTGTCGCGGTTAGCGTCTCCGTGTATACCCCCCTACAGTATCGACTTTTGCGCAGGGCTACCTGTGAAACCAAAAGCAGCAGGTCAGTCGACGCCTATCGGCACTGCCACGGGGACGCCGGTGGGCGACGCAGTGATCGTCAGGTTGAGGCCGCGGAAGCTGCGCAACCGGAGGCTGTTGCTCACGACGAAGACGGAGGACAACGCCATTGCGCCGCCCGCGATCAGCGGGTTGAGCAGGCCCAACATGGCCAGCGGGATCGCGGCCACGTTGTAGGCGAAGGCCCAGAAGAGGTTGGCCTTGATGGTGGCGAGGGTGCGGCGGGAAAGCCGGATCGCATCCGCTGCCGCCACGAGGTTACTGCGCACCAGGGTCAGGTCGCTGGCCTCGATCGCGACATCCGTTCCGGATCCCATCGCGATGCCGAGGTCGGCGGTGGCCAGCGCGACAGCATCGTTTACGCCGTCGCCGACCATCGCCACGACACGTCCCTCGCCCTGCAACTGCCGGATGATTGCCGCTTTCTCGGCCGGGAGGACGCCGGCCCGGACTTCAGTGATGCCGACTTCTGCGGCCACGGATGCGGCCACGGTCGCGTTGTCACCGGTGAGGAGCACCGGTCGCAGGCCGAGGCGCCGGAACTCGGCGATGGCAGCGGCACTGGTGTCCTTGACCGTGTCGGACACGGCGATCAAGCCCTTCGCGTGGCCGTCCCAGGCCACAGCTACCACGGTGCGACCCTGGTCCTCGAACGATGAGAGCGCCGCTTGGAGTTCAGACGTGAGCGGGATGGCCCACTGCTCGGTCAGCCAGCGCGGCCGGCCAACCAGCACGACCCGGCCGTCGATGAGGACTTGCACGCCGAGCCCGTCGGTCGAGGCGAACGACTCCGGCGCCGGCAGTTCGCCGCTGCGCTCTCGGGCACCGGACACGATGGCTTGGGCGATCGGATGCTCGGAACCGGTTTCCGCCGCGCCGGCGAGGCCGAGGAGTTCCTCTTCGGTGACGCCAGAGACGGGGGCGGTCGCGACGAGGGTCATCCGGCCGGTGGTGACGGTGCCGGTCTTGTCGAGCACGATGGTGTCGACCCGGCGGGTGGATTCGAGCACCTGCGGGCCCTTGATCAGGATGCCCAGTTGGGCGCCGCGCCCGGTTCCGACCAGCAGCGCGGTCGGCGTTGCCAGGCCCAGCGCGCACGGGCAGGCGATGATCAGGGTGGCCACGGCCGCGGTGAATGCCACGACGGGCCCGGCGCCGATGAGCAGCCAGACGGCGAGGGTCGCCAGGGACAGAGCGATCACGATGGGCACGAAGACGGCGGAGACGCGGTCGGCGAGGCGCTGCACCTCGGCCTTGCCGGTTTGCGCCTGCTCGACCAGATGACCGAGTTGGGCGAGCTGCGTGTCGGCTCCGATCCGGGTCGCCCGGACAACCAGGCGCCCACCCGAGTTGAGGGTGGCGCCGACCACGGCGGCGCCGGGGCCGACCTCGACCGGAACGGACTCGCCGGTGAGCATGCTCGCGTCGATCGCCGAGTTTCCTTCGGTGACCGTGCCGTCCGTGGCGATTTTCTCTCCGGGGCGCACCACGAAGTGGTCGCCGACAACCAGGGATGCGGTTGGCACGTTGGTCTCGACGCCGTCCCGCAAGAGGGTCGTCTCTTTCGCGCCGAGTTCGAGCAACGCCTTCAGTGCGGCGCCGGACTGCTTCTTGGCGCGGGCCTCGAAGTAGCGGCCGGCCAGAATGAACACGGTGACCGCCGAGGCGACCTCCAGGTAAATCTCAGCGGCTCCGCCCTTGGGGCTGGCGGTGAGGCTGAAGCTCATGGTCATACCGGGCATTCCGGCGGTGCCGAAGAACAGCGCAAACAGCGACCAGCCGAGGGCGGCGAGCACGCCGATGCTGATCAGAGTGTCCATGGTTGCTGCACCGTGGCGCAGGTTGGTCCAGGCGGCGCGGTGGAAGGGCCAGGCTCCCCAGACAGCGACGGGCGCGGCCAAGGTAAGGGCCAGCCACTGCCAGTTGGTGAATTGAAGCGGCGGGATCATCGAGAGCAGGAGAACGGGGGCGGCGAGCACCCCAGACACGATCAGCCGCTGGCGTAGGCCTGCGACCTCGCGGTCCTGCTCCGTCGGCGCATCGGGGACCTCAGCTTCGGGCGGTCTCGGACGTTCGGCCGTGTAGCCGGTCTCCACGATTACCGCGATGGCCTGCTCGATCGTCGTACCGTCGGGGACGAAAACGCTGGCTTTTTCGGTGGCGTAGTTGACGGAGGCCTCCACCCCGGGCATGCGGTTGAGTTTCTTCTCGATCCGGGCCGCGCAGGAGGCGCAGGTCATGCCTCCGACGAGCAGGTCGACCTGCTGGCCGCTCACGGTGTCGCCGTGACCAGTTCGTAGCCTGCTTCGTCGACGGCGGCAGCCACCGCGGCAGGATTTAGCGGGCCCGCGCTGGAAACGGTGACCAACGAGACACCACCCGGGACAAGTTCAACATCCACGGTTTCGGCCCCGGGGACCCTGCCCACTTCGGCCGTCACGCTCTTCACGCAGTGAGAGCAGGTCATGCCCGACACGTGGAAAGTCGTCGTAACGGCGCCGGACTCGGCAGTACGCTCCGATTTGTGTGTCTGCGACCCGCAAGAGCACGAAGCGTCGGTAAGGCCAAGATCATTCTGATTCAACGACGACATAGTATTCACGATTCCTTTCGTTCCGCGGCGATCGAAGCAACCGTCGGGAAGTACCCCCAGGGGGTAATCTCAATGTATACCCCTGGGGGGTACTCGGTCAACATGAGGCGACGGCAAACAACCACTCAGCGCCCAATTCGTTAGATACCGCCGGGGGGTATAGTTATATCGTTACTCTGCTACTCATATGCAGGCTTCGTTATCCCACGGGTCAGAACAGATCAGGACAAAGACATCGATGAGTGATTCGAACGACGAGGCGGCCCACGCCGGCCCCCACGGATACATCTCAAATAAGGATGCCTACTTGAAGCGACTTCGTCGCATCGAGGGGCAGGCCCGCGGCTTACAGGGCATGGTCGAAGACGAACAATACTGCATCGATATCCTGACGCAAATATCGGCCATGACCAGCGCTCTGCAGTCCGTGGCACTGGGTCTGCTAGACGACCACATGAGTCACTGCGTTGTGGCCGCCGTCGCATCTGGCGGTGAAGAAGGGGCCGCCAAGATCCGGGAGGCCTCGACCGCAATCGCTCGATTGGTTCGCTCGTAGGCTCCCTGCAGCTAACCTTTCCTGCCAGTCGCTGGCCTAGGCCAGCGACTGGCCTTGCCGGCGCAGCCGTCTTCGACAGTCCGCCGTTGGCCGCGGGGGCGATCGTCACTGTGGGCTGCATCAATCATCATCACAGCAGTCGGCACGCCGGAGCCAGTCTCGCGAGCTCTGGCCCATCTCTGTGAGCCGTAGGGCAGAAACCCCACAGCCGCCATTGCAAAACCACGCTCAACGGTCACCCATCCGGAGACTCGAACCAAGAACATCACGTTTCACGTCATGTCCATCGACACTTCGCCCTGGCCGACTCGGCAATCCGCGGGAAATCGGGCGAAAGGGGCAACGCGGAACCGATTCTTCGTCCGGATAGCGAGATTCAGACGTGGCTCAACAGGGTCGCACAAATGACAAAACCCCCCCCGAATGACCGGGGGTTTCACTCAGTGCTGGGGTACCTGGACTCGAACCAAGAACAACTGAACCAGAATCAGTCGTGTTGCCAATTACACCATACCCCACTGCCCGTTCCGAAGAACCGGCCGACTCGTAACTCTAACCCACCTTGCCGGGCGGTACAAATTCAGGGCCGAATTCGATGGCGAGAACGTGCCGCCGGCGATCCGGGCGGAGCCGGGCGGAGCCGGGCGGAGCCGGGCGGAGCCGGGCGGAGCCGGGCGGAGCCGGGCGGAGCCGGGCGGAGCCGGGCGGAGCCGGGCGGAG
>NZ_SOGW01000136.1:0-12626 GCF_004403075.1 Cryobacterium sp. TMT2-10
ACACCCTCCGCCTTCGATTAACAGCGTCCACGCCGGGCCAGTCCGATCTGACTAGACGTGTACCGCTACCGACAATCGATTAGGACTCACTCATCTAGGCTGACAGTGCGGGGGGGGGTGTGTAATGCGCACGAACAGGGCGCGCCGCCGAGAGACACTGCGCACGATTATGGGGGGGCAGTATGCTGCGCAGAATGAATCGTCACCGGGGTAGAGCGCTCGCGGCAACCGCGCTGGTTGCCGGCGTGCTGCTGGTGAGCGGATGCGCCGCCGACGGCTCCCAGCCGGACGCCACCCCGAAACAGGCCGAGGAAACGACGACGACCAGCACCGTCGACGCGGCGATCGCCGCCATCGACCCCGGCCTGATCGACCACGTCGACCTCCTGCTGAACACGTCGGTCGGCTGCGTGGGCGCCGGCGACACCCCGCAGGCCACGGTGCGCGCCTGGCAGAACATGCGTTTCGTCTGGCTCGTCAAGGGGACCGAGCCACTCGCCGTGGCCGACGCCCTGATCCAGACCTACGAAAAGGACGGCTGGACCACCACGCCGAATCAGGCGGACGAGCCCGACGCCGGCCGCACGGTTCTTCTAACCGGGAAAGGCGTCGCCGACACCGCGCCCGGCCTGAGCGTCTCGGCCCGGTCGAACACCTCGCTACCGGCCGTGATCTCCCTCAGCTCGACCAGCCCCTGCTTCGACGCGGCCGACGTCAGCGACAGGCCGAGGTGATCGCAGCGCGCACCGTGATCCATTCGGCCCGCCTCGTCTCGGGCGGCACGAGCACCCCCGACGCGTGGGTGGCCTTCGAGCACGGCACGGTCAGCGCGATCGGCACAGGCACAAGCTGGCTGGAGCTCAGCCGCGGCCCCGACCCGGCCCGGGTGACGGATGCCGCCGGCCGGCTCCTCGTCCCCGGCTTCATCGACCTGCACTGCCACGGCGGCGGCGGGGCGGCGTTCGACGAGGGCGCCGACGCCATCCGCACCGCGCTGGCCGTGCACCGGCGGCACGGCACCACCCGCAGCTTGCTCTCGCTGGTCACCGCCAGCCTGCCGCAGCTGGAGCAGCGCCTGGCCGTGATCGCCGACCTGGCCGAGGCCGACCCGCTCATTCTCGGCGCGCACCTCGAGGGCCCGTTCCTCGCCGACGGCTTTTGCGGCGCGCACGACCCGGCCCTGCTGCGCATCCCCGACCCCGACTCCGTGGCCCGCCTGATCCGGGCCGGCCGCGGCCACCTGCGCCTGGTCACCCTGGCCCCCGAGCTGCCCGGGGCCGCCGAGGCGATCCGCGCCTTCCGCGCGGCCGGGGTGACCGTGGCCATCGGGCACACCGCCGCCGACTACGACACAGCGTAGGCCGCCTTCGCCGCCGGAGCCACCGTGCTCACCCACGCGTTCAACGGCATGCCCGGCCTGCACCACCGCCGCCCGGGCCCGGTCGCCGCCGCGATGCACTCCCCCGGCGTGACCCTGGAGCTCATCAACGACGGGGTGCACGTGCACCCCGAGAGCGCCTGGCCTTCGCCGGCGCCCCGGGCCGCATCGCCCTGATCACCGACGCGATGGCCGCCACGGATGCCCCCGACGGCCCCTATCTGCTGGGCTCACTCCCCGTCACGGTCGACAAAGGCATCGCCCGGTTGTCGCCCGGAGCGCCCGATGCCGGAACGATCGCGGGCTCTATCCTCACCCTCGACGACGCCCTCCGCCGCGCCGTCACCGAGGAAGGCCTGAGCCTCGAGGCCGCGACCGCTGCGGTGACCGAGACCCCGGCCCGGGCCCTCGGCCGCAGCCACGACCTCGGCCGTCTCGCGGTCGGCTACGTCGCCGACGCGGTGCTGCTCGGCGACGACTTGCGGGTGGACGCGGTCGTCGCCGAGCAGCCGACGACTCCTCTGAACGCGCCTCCGAAAAGCAGGAGCCCGTTCAACCGATCGTCTGAACCTCGGGCTGGTAGGCGTCGAGGGTGTCCGTCTGAAACCCCTGCTGCACGGCCTTCAGCTTGTCCTGGTCGATGACGACGATCGACTGCCCGTCGGGCGAGGTTCCGGTGCCCTTCGTCGGCATGGTGAAGAAGGTGACATTGCCCACGCGCACATCGCGCAGTTCCACGGCGAGACCCGCCACATAGGCCGCGTTCAGTTTGTCGTCCACTGCGAGATAGGGAGCAACCGCCCCGACCAGGCCGCTGATTTTGCCGGGGTTGGTGAGGGTTTCCGCCGTGAGTGTCTTACCAAGCACGGCCTTGATAAAGGACTGCTGGTTGCGCGCCCGCTGAAAGTCGCCGTCCGCGAACGCATGGCGTTCTCGCACGAACGCCAGCGCTTCCGTGCCGTTCAACCGGTGGACTCCCTGGGCGAAGTGCTCACCCCCTGTGTCGAAACCGATCGGGTTGTCGACGTCGACGCCGCCGAGGGCATCCGTGACGCCTTTGAACCCGGTGAAGTCGACGATAGCCACGTGGTCGATCCGCGCGCCGAGCAGGCCCTCGATGGTCTGCACTGCGAAGGGCACCCCGCCGTAGGACATGGCGGCGTTGATCTTCGCCTCGCCATGGCCGGGGATTGCGATCCAGCTGTCACGCATGATCGACATGACGTAGATGTTCTTGCGGTTCGCCGGCACGTGCACCACCATGATGGTGTCCGAGCGCTGCCCGGTCAGGTCCGCGATGGACCCTTCGATCGATCCGCGCGTGTCGGAACCGAGCAGGAGGATGTTCTGCCCTCGCGCCGCTTCACCGGTCTGCGCCGCCGGGGGTCGTGAAGCCTCATCGGGGAAGACCTGCGGGATTTTCACGGTCTGGCCGTCGAAGGTACTACTCAGACTCCAGGCGTAAGCAGCCACCGCCCCGCCAACAAGCAGTACGACGGCGATGGCGATGAGGGCGATCCGCCACCCTCGGCGTCTCGGCCGCACCGCCGGCGCAGTCAACGACTCGGCCACTATGGCCGACCTAGCCCGAGATAGGTCCAGCCGGCAGCCCGCCAGGCGGCGGCATCGAGCGTGTTGCGGCCGTCGATGATGATCGGCACACGCACCAGCGTGGCCGCCCACACCGGGTCGATCTGCTTGAAGTCGGCCCACTCCGTCACCAGCACGACCGCATCTGCGCCGAGCAGGGTGTCCTCGATGCTGGTGGAGTAGGTGAGCTGCGGATGCCGCAACCTCGAATTCTCGATTCCCTGTGGATCAGTCGCCACGACGTCGGCGCCCAGGCCCCGCAGCTGCACGGCCACGTCGAGTGCCGGCGAGTCCCGCACGTCGTCGGAGTGCGGCTTGAAGCTGAGCCCAAGCACGGCCACTTTGGCGGTGTAGACGGGCTTGTCCAACGCTTGCAAGGTCATCGCGACGACCCGCTGTCGCTGCCGCATGTTGATCACGTCGACTTCTTTCAGGAACGCGACTGAGTCTCCTCGGCCGAGCTCCTCGGCCCGGGCGGTGAAAGCACGGATGTCTTTAGGTAGACAACCACCGCCGAACCCTACGCCGGCGTTGAGAAACCGGCGGCCGATGCGGTTGTCGAAGCCGATCGCGTCGGCGAGCTCGGTGATATTCGCCCCGGAGACGTCGGCGATCTCGCTCATGGCGTTGATGAAACTGATCTTGGTGGCCAAAAACGCGTTCGCAGCGACCTTCACCAGCTCAGCCGTCGCGTAGTCGGTCACGATCAACGGCGTCTCCGCAACGATAGCCGATGCGTAGACCTCGTTGAGTACGGCCCTAGCGTGCTCGCCGGCCTCACCGGGCGCCACCCCGTAGACCAGGCGGTCGGGGCTGATGGTGTCTTTCACGGCGAAACCCTCGCGCAGAAACTCGGGGTTCCAAGCCAGGGTGGCCCCACTGCCCGATGCCTCGATCACCCCCGCCAGCCGGGCGGCGGTTCCGACCGGCACCGTGCTCTTGCCCACGACTAGGTCACCGGCGGCAAGATGTGGCAGCAGCGACAGCACAGCGGCGTCGACGTAGCTGAGATCGGCGGCGTGGCTGCCCGCCTTCTGCGGGGTGCCGACCCCGATGAAGTGCACCTGCGCACCGGCGGCATCCGCAACGTCGGTGCTGAAGCGCAGCCGGCCCGACGCCATCGCCGAGGTGAGAATCTCGGGCAGGCCCGGCTCGTAGAATGGCGGTTGGCCCGCGGCCAGTTGTTCGATCTTTCGGGCATCGATATCGATGCCCACCACCTCGTGCCCCAGTTCAGCCATCGCCGAAGCGTGCACGGCTCCCAGGTAGCCGCAGCCGATCACGGACAGCTTCATATCGTCGCCTTCTTCACGCTTGAAGCCTAGCCTCGGACCCCACAGCAGGCGGGCCAGGCCCCCTCTTTCGGTGGCCAGAACTAGCGATTCACCCGTCACGGCAGCGGTACAGTGAGAATCATGAGCAAGATCCGACCCGAGCAGATGGGCCACAAGGCTTTGTTACGACGAGGTCGCAGCACCAAGGGGCTTCAATACGCCGTGCTGGCCTTGGCTACCATCGCCGCCGGCGGTATCGGCTTCGCCGCCCTCGCACTCGCCCTGTAGCTCCCCGCGCCGGCTACTCCTTGGCGACGGTCCCGCAGTCCAGGGGCAGGTCGGAAACGCTCGTCGCGTTCACCATCGGCGTCACCTGGGCTTCAAGCGCCTTCTTGCTTGTTCCGGCCGCGACCACGTCAATGGTCATCTTCGACGTTGCCCCGGGCTCAATGGTCAGGGTCACCTTCGCCACCGGGTAATCGGTGTCGTGGAACGCTTCAAGCTGAACGGCAGCCCCATCAACCGTCGCTCCGACGATCTGTGACCCAGGCGGCGCGTAGACCATGACGATCATGCGCTGCACGCCTGGCTTGAGTTTCTCCCGGTCGAATGTTCCCAGAATCGAGGGGCTGATCGATGTCGCTGCGTCGGCTGGCAGCCCGTTCGCGAGGTCGACGCCAATGCGATAGGAAGCCTTTCCATCTGCCCGGCACTGGGCCTGACCCAGGCTGACAGCCTGCTTCAGGTAAAAGTTCATCTTCGAGCCGACGTTCTCCTGGAAGTAAACTCCGACCCGATCGGTTTCCTCGTCGCTCTTGGGCAAGGCGCCATCCACCCCGACGAACTCGAAGACGGCTTCTTCCTTCTCATTGGGGCTCCACACCAGCACCCTGCGTTCGTCAACTGCCTGTGTCAGGGCCGACAGCATCACCTTTGGATCCACATCGCCGCTCAGGAGCTGATCGAAGGTCTTCAAGACGATCTCCGAATAGACCAAGTCCTGCGCCGCATTGTCGGAGCCACCGTCCCCGGACCAGAAGCGCATGTAAACACCATTGAGAAGTAGCGGCACGAGAGTATCGCTCGTGATAACGTCCCCAGTCGACAGCGGGATGGGGGGCGTTCCACGCAGAAGGTAACCAAGCGCGATCGGATCGATCGAAATAACACCGTCGATCTCGGTGCCGAACTGCCGCTTCCACATTTCTTGGGTAATCTTGGCTGCGCTCGCGAAACTGGGCCTCACAGTGACGTTCGACACGGCCCGCCCGAACTCCGACCCATACAACGCTGCAACGCCATCAGGCATTGGAATCACGGAATCCTGGTAATACGCGAAGTTCCCCAATCCCGCCGGCACCGCCTTTCCGAGAGTGACACGACCTTCATCGATCGTTAGGAGGGCGAAGGAGAGCGAGGTGCCGCCAAGCGCACGAGCCTCAGCGTTGTTCTGAAACACGATGACATAGTTGCGAGGCGCGCTCGCGCCGAGAGCGTCGGGTGCGATGTCCAGCAGTTCCCTTGCGGAGGCGAGCGTCGGTGCGATGCCAGAAAGGAGACCGCCGAATTGTGTGACCGCCGACGAGACCTGCCTGATCGTTCCAGCGGTGTCGATCGCACGGATCCGCTCACCCGCCAGAGAGAGCACCTCGCTTGAATCGCCGATGGAAACGCCGGCTGCGGCGATGGCATCCAGGTCAATCGCCCCCTCGACGGGCCTCAGCAAGTCCGGGTTCAGAGTGGATGCGATTGCCGCTAGTGGTTTAATTGCCCCTCTGACCACGTCATCCCCTACGCCGGCCAGGGCGCGCACGGCCGTGAGATTGGGCCCGATGACCGGCAAGAGCTCGCTTACCCGCCACACCGGGTCGCTGGTCAGCTCTCGGGCCCGTTTCGAGTGCTCCGCCATAGACTTCACGGTTTTCGTCGCAGCCCCCGCGTCGCCAGCGAGAATCTGGGATCTGATCGTCTCGGCCAGCGGCATTGCAGCTTCCAACTCTGCCTTGGCCGTCAAACCCCGCACGCCGACCCAGATGCCTGCGAATATGACCACCCCGACGACGATCGCCACCAAGTACCACCAGCGTCGATAGAACCGACTCTTCTCGCGTGCAGCGCGCTTCTGTGCTCGGCGTGCCCGGAACTGGGTATTGGTTTCACTCACTGATCCATTGAATCAGGTTGCGCAGGCGTACGAGCGCTGGCCGAGCGTTCGTACGGAAAGAACCCACCACGAGGATCGTCTTTGTGGCCCGCTCCGGTGAGGTCGCGACTTCACACACGGTTCAGGCATAGTACCCGGCTACCCCTATAATCGGAATGCTTTGTTCGTGTGATCGCCCAATTGCTGCGGAGAGTTACGTTCGCCTACAGCGTGGCGAACCTGAATGGGCCAAATCCGGGCCTCTTTTCCGGGGCAGCACCGTCGTTGCGATCCCATCCACGGCTGCGCAACATGCCGCGCATTCACAGAGGAGAACCCTTGCCAGTCAGTCAGGCCCGACCCCCCCGACGCAAGATGCCGTGGAACCTGGCAGGCCTCACCGTAGCCGCAGCGTCTGCAGCGATATTCGTGGGCAACGTCTTTTATGGCGCGGTTGGCCTGCGTGGCAGCGATCAATACTGGTACGTCGCAGACCTATTGATGGCCAAGTTCACAGACTCGCCGGTGACAAACGCAATCTATCCGACGGTCGCTGCAACAGCCTCACTCACTGATTTACCACCTCGCATCCACAATCTGCCGATCACCTATTTGGCAGGCCTGGCGCATCAGTTGGGCGTGAGCGACTACGTGTCTTGGGTTTCGGTCAACGTATTCCTCGCCATACTCATAGCCCTGTGCCTGTACTTCGTAGCGAAAATCCAAGGGTATTCCTACCCATTCATAGCCCCGGCCGTCTTCCTGAGTTTTCCGTTGACTCTTTGGCTGTCGATAAACGCCCTCGCGGAAATGTCCTTGGCCTTGGGCGCGAGTCTTCTAATACTGGGATCGGTTGTCGCCTTAGCTACCTCCAGGTCCGAGACCAGGTCCATCTCAACCGGCCTCGTGATCATCTCCGTCGGCAGCGTCTTGATGTTCTACACCCGGGATAACTATGCACTCTTGCTTCCCGCACAGGCCCTTCTCACTATTTGGATATGCCGAAAGAATCGAATCCGGTGGCTCGCGGCGGCCCCGAGCCTCGTAATCACTATCGTTCTGGTAGCACTGAAGCCGTTGATATTCCCGCCGTACGCCCACGCTGGCGTGCTCTCCCAACTCATGGCCGGTACGCCCTCTGAAAAGGGGCAGATGACCTCTTACTACGATCTGGCGCAGGCACCTTTCTCCCTGTCAGAATTTGTTTCAAAGGCGGCCATGGGGCTCGCTCAGTCGATCCTTCCGTCGTCGCCATCTGAAGTCGTAACCGAATCCGCCGTTCTTCTCGTGGTGGCAGTCGGCATTTTCCTGATTCCTACCAACCAGAGCTCACGAGTGCTCAAGTTCTGGGCGCTGGTCGTGCTGGGCATCTACTTGGCAACTTCGGCGGCCTTCCAAGCCCAGAATCGCTATATCTTTGCGTTGGTTCCCTTTGTCGCAGTATTTGCTGTTGGCCTACTAAACCACCTGACGCGTCCCAAACGGGCGAACGGGCGGGTCTCAGTTGTGCCCTGGATAGCCGTGGCCAGCATCCTGATTGGATGCACCGCTGGGTCCTTCCTGATGGCGCGCGAATACAGGCACGAAGCTGAAACGGAGATGGCGCAAACGAAAACACTCCGCGCTGAACTGAACCGCACACCCCGCGGTTCAGTGCTCGCGGTAGCCGAGACTTCGCAGGTTCTTCCGTTGACCTATGCGGCAGTACCGCGCCCTGTCATAGCTCTGAATCCGCTAATCAGTTCCCCCGAGGAAGCAGCCCGTCTCATAGAAGACTGGGATGTGCGAATACTGGTTGGAGCGCGCAAGGCGGATCTCGCATACTTCTCTCACGCGGTGGATTTGGCCTTTCGCGGCCGTGCGACACTAATTCCTCGGCCCACGTATGAGGCGCCTGGCGGTCCCATCGAATTGTGGGTGATACAGCAGTGATTCGAGCTTGTCGGTTTGGTTCCGAATCGGCATGAATGCCTCTCGTCGACACGAGGGGTTCAGGTTTCGATGTCATCTAATCCAGGCACCAGGGATGGTCGCTCGCTCCAGTCGCTCCACCCGTTAGGTAAGCTGAAATCCACCACCCGGCGGCGCCGACTCAGGAAAAAAAAGTGAACACCACCTCTACTTTCTCTCCGATACCCATGAACGACCTGTCCCGCGGCATCGGGCGCGACCGCGAAATTCTCACGCTCGCCATGACTCAGGTGCTGGATTCGGGCTGGGTTGTGCTTGGCCCACAGCACGATAAGTTCCAGAGGGCACTGGCTGAGTATCTGGGGGTGTCCCACGTGGTCGGTGTAGCGTCTGGCACCGATGCCCTTGAACTCGCTATCAAGGTAGCCATGCCCGAGGCAAAGAATACGGTTCTTGGCGCCGCGAATGCCGGCGGGTACACCACAACGGCCGCTCGACGCGCTGGTTTTCGAGTGCGCTATGCAGATGTTGATTCCGAGAGCCTCTGTCTCACTGAGACAACCGTAAGCCAAGCGCTTACTGATGACATCGGCGTAGTAGTCATTACTCATCTGTACGGCAATTTGACGGATATCCGTGGCCTTGTTGCTCTGTGCCATGAACGTGGCATCCGTGTGGTCGAGGACTGCGCCCAGGCCATCGGGGCGCGGCGACCGGAAGGCGCGGCCGGATCCTTCGGAGACCTGGCCGCGACCAGCTTCTACCCCACTAAGAACCTCGGCGCGCTCGGAGACGGAGGGGCGGTGGCCACGAACAGCGCCGCCTTCGCCGAGAAGGTAACTCAATTGCGGCAGTACGGGTGGGACTCGAAGTACCGAGTTGCCATCGCCGGAGGCGCTAACTCCAGGCTCGACGAGATTCAGGCAGCCTTCCTCCTCGCGCGGTTGCCTCAGCTTGACGTACTCAATGACCGCCGCCGCTCGATCATTGCACAGTACGCAGCGGCCGCCACAGGCGGGCCGTTGCGGGTCCTCCCGGCAGCCGGCGAGCACCACGTTGCCCATTTGGCAGTCGCGCTGACACCCAGGCGAGATGAAGTGCGCGAGGTCCTTGCCCAACACGGGGTATCAACAGATATTCATTTCCCGGTACCTGATCACGAACAACCCGGATTCAACGCTGAGCCGCATTCACTTCCCAATACTGAAGAGTTCGCCGGGCAGTCATTCTCCCTTCCCTGCTTTCCCGAATTGACCGATGAGGAAGTTCTCACGGTCTGCAAAGCGATTAGGGCGCTAGCATGACGAACCCTGCGGCATACTCAGTCGTCGTACCTGTCTACGGGAATGCCGGAAGCATCCCCGATTTGATCGCTCGGCTAGGCGATATCGCCTTCCAACTCGACGGCTCTCTGGAGGTCGTTTTCGTTGTAGATGGTTCTCCGGACAATTCATTTGAACTTCTCGAGGAATTGATCCCCCGAGCTCCCTTCGCAACCCAATTGCTCCAGCACTCCCGCAATTTTGGCTCTTTCGCCGCGATTCGCACTGGGATGCAACAGGCCAGTGGCGACTTCGTCGCGGTGATGGCGGCCGATCTTCAGGAACCACCCGAGCTTGTGATCGAATTCTTCCGCCAGCTGGCCGGCGGCACGGTCGATGTGACGGTCGGTCGCCGGGAGTCGCGAGAAGATCCCCGCTTCACGCGCTGGTCGGCGTCGGCGTTCTGGAGCCTGTACAGGAATTGTGTCTTCCCCGACATGCCTCAAGGCGGAGTGGACATCTTCGCCTGCAACCGAGCCGTCGTTCACGAAATCCTGCGACTCGAAGAGTCCCATTCCAGTCTCGTCGGGCTCTTGTACTGGGTTGGCTTCCGGCGAGCCGAAGTTCCGTATGTGCGCCGCACCCGAGAGCACGGTGAAAGCGGCTGGTCCTTCGCCAAAAAACGTCGCTACCTCCTAGACAGCATTTTCTCTTTCACCGACATCCCCCTAACCGTCCTCATGAGCGTTGGCGTGGTTGGCGGCCTGTTCACGATCTTGGCCGCAATCGCCGTATTGGTGTCCTTTCTTGCTGGCGCTATATCGGAGCCCGGCTATACCCCACTCATGCTTGTCATACTCTTCTCCACTTTCAGTCTCCTCGTCGCCCTGGGGATCGTAGGGTCATACGTCTGGCGCGCGTTCGAGAACACCAAACGCAGACCGGGAGCAATCGTCATGTCGCACTGGGTCTCGGAAAGCCACTTGGTAACGGATGACGCCGCAGAAGCCTAGGCAATGGGCCGAACGGGCGCCGATTCGATTTCTCATCGCTGGAGGCGCAAACACAGCGGTGACAGCGCTCATTGTCGTGGTGCTCAGCCTCTTCCTGCCGGGGTGGATCGCTTTCACAATCGCATTTTCCCTTGGAATTGGGATATCGGTCGTCATGACCGGGCGCTGGGTGTTTCAATCGCATCTCTCACCGCTCCGTGCGGCCTTTTTCTCAGTCGCCTACCTGGCCATCTACCTTTGCGGGCTTGGGGCGTTGCAGTTGCTCGCTCTCTGGGGCGCTTCCCCGCTCGCTAACGGGGCGACAGTCTTCGTGACTGCCCCGTTGAGCTACCTCGCTGGCCGCCTAATTTTCACTAACGACAATCGGAAGCAGGTCGCGTGATGACGCAGTCCTATGTACACCCCCAAGGCATTTGTGAATCCGATCGTGTCGGTGAAGGAACCACCGTCTGGGCCTTCGCCCATGTGCTCAAGGGCGCAGTCATCGGCAGGAACGTCAATGTCTGCGATCACGTATTCGTTGAAAACGACGTTGTGATTGGCGATCGGGTGACGATCAAGTCAGGCGTGCAGCTTTGGGACGGCATTGAGCTGCAGAATGACGTCTTCGTGGGGCCCAACGTCACGTTTACGAATGACCGGTATCCGCGCAGCAAGCAGTACCCGGAGAGTTTTCCTCGCACTGTCGTGGAGCAAGGCGCCTCAATCGGTGGAGGAGCGGTAATTCTTCCTGGCGTACGAATCGGTCGCAGCGCCATGGTGGGCGCCGGCGCCGTCGTCACGCGTGATGTTCCCCCGTTCGCCATTGTCGTTGGCAACCCCGCGCGAATCTCGGGCTACACCGACACCGATGGCCGGAAGCTGGTCTCGTCGACCCAGTCAGCCACCGCCACAAACCAGCCGCTCGCGCGAAACGATTCGCTCGTTCAGTTGCGTAAGGCCACGGATATGCGCGGCAGCCTGGTCGTGGCCGAACTCGGCGCGGATCTTCCATTCAACCCCCAACGATTCTTCATTGTCTACGACGTCCCCTCACGAGACGTCCGAGGCGAGCACGCTCACCGCGAATGCGAACAATTCCTCATCTGCATCAAGGGCGCCGTTCGGGCCATCGTCGATGATGGAATGAATCGCGAAGAGTTCCTGATCGACTCACCCGACCTCGGCCTGTACATGCCCGCCATGACTTGGGGAACGCAATACGCATACAGCCCGGATGCAGTGCTCGCAGTGTTCGCTTCATTACCCTACGATGGCGCGGATTACATCCGCACCTACGAAGAATTCCGTAGCCTTGTCTCCGACCGTTCAGCTGAAAAGAATTCGGTCTTTCGCGATGAAGCATCATTAGCAAGTCATTAGCCAAGGCGCATGTCGCGCACCTGTGGTGCAGCTGATTCCTTTCAGCATTTTTCCTATCGCGAAGGTAGTCATTCCTATCGCGCAGGTGGTCACGTCCCGTGGAGTGGTGTAGTTCCCGGTCTTGGGGCGTTGGATTAACAACGTAGGAAACCATCGTGCGATGGTCAGTGAGAACCGATCAAAGAACTCACAGAAAGACACATCACACGATGGCTCTAGACCAGTCTGCCCTGCTTGACCTCCTCGCGGAACTCAAGCTCACCCATGTCCCCGACCGCATCCGCGTCGCGACCGAAACGCTCTACCAGGAACTCATCAATGCGGAGGCCAGCGCCATCATCGGTGCCGGCCGTTTCGAACGCTCCGAAGACCGCACCACCCAACGCAACGGGACCCGCCCGCGCGTCCTGTCGACGACGGCCGGGGACCTGAACCTGAAGATCCCCAAGCTGCGGCAAGGATCGTTCTTTCCCGCGCTGCTCGAGCGGCGCCGCCGGGTGGACCAGGCGCTGTTCGCCGTCGTCATGGAGGCCTACCTCCACGGTGTCTCGACGCGGAAGGTTGACGACCTGGTCAAGGCCCTCGGCGCTGATACCGGTGTCAATGGCCAATCCGAACTGCCCACTGGCGGCCAGTAGGAATGCCCGCTGGTGGCCATGAAAACTGCCCACTCATGGCCAACAGATCTGCCCA
>NZ_SOGW01000046.1:0-12898 GCF_004403075.1 Cryobacterium sp. TMT2-10
CGAGATGGCTTTGGGCCAGGCGCTCAGCTCGAGTGCTACTGCGGTCTGGGTGAGGTGCAATGCGAGGCGCCGTGGACGCAGGTCGTTGGTTAGCAGGCCAGGTCGTTGGTTAGCAGGCCGGGCCGTGGGTTTTGCAGGACGCGGTATATTTCGCGGGCGACGTAGCGGTTGATCGATCTCGACGAACCACCCATTTCCATAGCCATCCTGCTCAAGACTCCAGAACTGAATCACTCAAAGTCCCTCCGGAGCTTTAACAAGAGCGCCGTCTCGCTCAAGAAGAAACTAACTTCTGTCGAGACGGCCGCGTTGGCCCGCGAAGCTGCGGTCGTCAAGAAAGCGGCTGACGATGCTGCCGCTGCCGCTGCCCAGGCCGCGGCTGACGCCCAGGCCGCGGCTGACGCCCAGGCCGCGGCTGACGCCCAGGCCGCCGCAGCAGCACAAGCTGCAGCGGATGCGCAGGCTGCGGCTGACGCACAAGCGGCGGACGATGCGCGCGCTGCGGCAGAGGAGCGAGCTGCCTCTGTCCCCGTTCCGGTAAGCCCCCCGCCGTCCTCGGGGAGCGTCGATAAGTACACGGGGTGTCGGGCCTATGGACCTAACGGCACGTCAATCGACGATAAGGGACGCCCGTACACCAAGATTCCGTGTTAGCTGGGTCAGGGGATCTTCAAGACCGTCTGCGGTCGGGTCGTGCCCTGCAGGTGCTCCCTTCTCGGAAAAACGACGTTGGTTGCCATCGCTTACGGGATTGGGATTTAGCGGCGCGTTAAACAGAGAATGCCCGTCTTATCAGGGAAAATTGTTACTTACCACAGTCACAATTCGCTGAGTCAGAAGGGCATCTCGTAGATGCAAGTTTCGCACACCGCCGCCGCCGTGTCCGCGTCATTCGATGGTTCCAACCTCGTTTCGTCGGCGGGTTTGGTGCCCGCGATGAAACTGGCCGAGAAAGCAGGCCTGCTTAGCCTGGCCGACAGGTGGTTGAGCGTAGCCACCGACAAGGGTGCGAACGCCGGCCTGAAGGTCGTCTCGCTGGTTGCCGGGATGCTCGCCGGTGCGGATGCCATTGATGACATGACCGTGCTCCGTCACGGCGGGATGCGGAAACTCTTCGCCCAGCTTTATGCCCCGTCAACGCTCGGGTCGTTCCTGCGCGCGTTCACCTTTGGCCATGTGCGTCAGCTGGACGCGATCGCGTCCCGGTTCCTGATCAGTCTCGCCGCTCTGAGCCCTCTGATCAGCCCGGAACCCGATGGCGACTATGTGTTCCTGGACGTGGACGACACCATCATCGAGGTCCACGGGCACCAGAAACAAGGCGCCAGCTTCGGCTACTCCGGCGTCCGCGGGCTCAACGCGATCCTCGCCACTGTGAAGACGGCCACCGGCACCCCGATCATCCTCGCCCAACGCCTGCGCCGGGGCGCCGCCTCGTCCCCGCACGGCGCGACCCGGCTGATCCGCGACGCCCTCGCCACCCTCAGCCGCCTGCCCGGGATAGGAACCGCCCGGGTCCTGTTCCGCGCCGATTCCGCGTTCTACACTTTCGTGGCCATCCACGCCGCTATGGCTGGCGGCGCGGACGTCTCTGTCACTGCCCGCCTCGATTCCGCCGTCAGGAAGCGCATCGCGGCCATCCCGGCAACCGGGTGGACGCCGATCAAGTACACCCATGCGATCTTCGACGAGGACACCCGAACCTGGATCTCTGACGCCGAGGTCGCCGAGATCCCCTACACCGCGTTCACCTCACGGAAGAAAGCGGACCACATCCTCGGTCGCCTCGTCGTGCGCCGGATCCCGGAGCTGAACAAGCAGAAACTCGCCGGCCAGACCACACTCTTCGACCTGCACCGCTTCCACGCGTTCTTCACCACCAGCACCCTGGACACGGTCACCGCGGATAAAACCCACCGCGCCCATGCGGCCATCGACCTCGTGAATTCCGACCTGAAGAACAGCGCCCTGGCCCACCTGCCCTCCGGTGTGTTCGCAGCCAACGCGGCCTGGCTGGCCCTGGCCGTCATCGCTTTCAACCTCACCCGCGCCGCCGCGGTGACCGCCGGCACCGGTCTGGCCCGGGCCACGACCGCGACCATCCGCCGGAAACTGATCAACATCCCCGCGAGGACCGCCTCGTCAGCCCGGCGCATCACACTGCACCTGCCCGAGAACTGGCCCTGGGAAACCGGCTGGGCCCACCTCTTCGACCACGCCTTCGCACCACCGAGCCCAACCCCGACCTGACCCGCCCGCCCCGACCCGGGCACACCCTGGAAACCAAGTGGAACAACGCGAGCAGCGAGGCTCAGCGCACAACCACGCCCCAGCACGCCGCCGCAACTCAAATCAGAAAACGACTCCCAACCTCAGCCGGTCGGTGGAATGAGGCTTAGGACAGCGTCGAACTGAGCAGCAGACTCGTCTCGCTGTTAACGACGCCCTCGACGGAGCGAATCTGGCCGAGTAGCCGGTCGAAGCTGCTCAGCGTGTCGGTCCGGATCTCGGCCACCAGGTCCCAGCCGCCGTTCGTGGTGTGTAGCGCCCGGACTTCGGGAAAGCCGCGAAGTTGGCTGATCGCCCGATCTGTTGAACGCCCCTCGACCTCGATGAGCGCGATCGCCCGGATTGAGTCGGGATCCCGCTCTTCGCGAACCCGGACGGAGAATCCGATGACGGTGCCCGAGTCCAGAAGCCGCTGCAGCCGGATGTTCACCGTTGCCCTCGTGACTCCGAGGTCATGGGCAAGCGTGGTGACGGGGGTTCGCCCGTCCGCCCGCAGCGCGCCGATTAGGCGGCGATCGAGGTCATCGAGCGTATGCATGATTCACACTGTACAGCCAGGGGAACCATCTTGAAAGATTAATGGAACATATCTGCTCGTTCTGCTCGTTACGCGTTCACATTGCCTGGTCATAGGCTAATTACAGAAAACAAAAAGAAGGTTGTCGTGGTGCGTTTTATGAACGTAAAGAACATCACCGCCCGGCCGTTCGGCTTCGACATCGTCGTGGTAACGAGCGTGCGGGACGCGGTGGCGGGCGCCGACATCATCACGACCTCCACTACTGATGAGACCCAGGCGGCGGGGCGCACTCACTACGACTAGATCGCCATCTTCGACTCGGTCGATTTTGTCATCGAGGACTTTTCGGTGCTGCGCTACCTGCGCGATTCAGTCGCCGGTGCCTCATTCTTCGTCGAACTCGATCCGATCGCCGGTCCCTTCGATCCCAAGAACCTTTTCGGTCTGGTCGCTGACGCTATTGTCTCGATTTCTGCTCGGCCGTAAGCGCTGGCTCTTTGGGGCGGTGATCGGCGTGCCGTCAATGTTAAGTTCAACCACTGCGTTTTTAAAATCTGATCAGGCATTGCCCTGCGTCGGTTTCTGACACGCTCCACCGAAATGCACGGCAGATTTCAAGAACATCCATTTCAAGAACATCCGTGAACTCGTCACTTAGTTCCCTCGGCTGCTAAGCCCGGAAATCTTTCGACCTGACGATCGGATGTCACATATCCGTATCAACGCCGGAGGTCATCATGGTCCAACCAAGGTCCGAGGTCGGGTCTGTCCCGACCGAGCCCGAGGGGCGCACAACCGAGCGCGCCCTGTCCCTGCCTCAGTCGACTGCACTGATTATGGGCAGTATCATCGGTGTCGGCATCTTCTCGCTGCCCTACGCATTATCGGCGTATGGCCCGATCAGCCTGGTCGCCATGGGCCTCGCCACCGTCGGGGCGGTCGCGCTTGCGCTGATGTTCGCGGTGATGTCGCGACGCCTGCCGGCTGCCGGCGGACCGTATGCCTATGCACGCTCAGGGTTCGGCAACGCGGCCGGGTTCGTTAACGCCTGGTCCTACTGGATCACGGCATGGGCGGGCAACGCGGCGATCGTCGTCGGCTGGGTGTACTACGTCGAGCACTTCCTAAACAAGGACGGCGCGGTCGGCTGGTCCATCCTGATTGCCCTCGTCGGGTTGTGGATCCCGGCCGTGATCAACCTGACTGGCGTGCACGCGATGGGTTCGGTCCAAGTCTGGACGACGGTGTTGAAGTTCATTCCGCTGGCCATCATGTCGACCGTCGGGTTGTTCTTCATCAAGGCGGGGAACTTCACGCCGTGGAACCTCAGCGGTGACAGCAGCCTGTCGGCGATCGGTGGAGCGATGGCGATCGCACTGTTCAGCTATTTGGGCGTCGAGACCGCGGCCGTTGCCGCGGCGAAGGTCCGCGATCCCGAACGGAATGTCCCGAAGGCGACCATCTACGGCACGCTCGCTAGCGCCATCGTCTACCTGCTGTCGATGGTTGCCGTGTTCGGCATCGTGCCCGCCTCGCAGTTGGCTATGGACGTGAACAAGGCGTCCTACTCCGTCGCGGCCAACTCGATCGTCGGCGGCGGTTCCTGGGCCGGGGACTTGGTGGCGTTGGCCGTCATCGTCTCCGGTATCGGCGCGCTGAACGGCTGGACAATGATCTGCGCGGAGATGCCGTTGGCTGCCGCGAAGGACGGGCTGTTCCCGGCGCGGTTCGGGAGCCTGTCGCGGCGCCGGGTTCCGGCCTTCGGGATCATCGCGTCCACCGCGCTGGCTTCGGTCGCCGTGGTGATCAGCTATCTGGGAACCAGCGGCTCAACGGTGTTTACCACCCTGGTCCTGATGACCGGGATCACGGCGGCCGTGCCCTACGCATTCTCCGCCTTGGCCCAGATCAAGTGGCGTTGGCGGGACAGCCACCCAGTCCACACGTCGAGGTTCGCGTTCGATGTGTCGGTGGCGGTCGTGGCGCTGATCTTCTCGGTCGCCTTCATCTACTACTCCAGGAACACCAGCGACTTGTGGTACGTCGTCTGGGGCCCGTTCCTGATGGCCGGCGGCGCGTTCGTCGTCGGGATCCCGGTCTACCTTGCGCAGCGGCACCGGATGACTAAGCCGGCCCCCGTGCCCGAGTACCGCTGAGCATTTACACCATCAATATAGTAAGGAATAGCCATGCCATTTCGTGTTGAATCCGAAGTAGGAGTGCTGCGCCAGGTGATCGTCCACCGCCCGGGTCTCGAGCTCAGCCGGCTGACCCCGGACAACGTCGACGACCTGCTCTTCGACGACGTCATGTGGGCCGATCGGGCTAGGGAGGAGCACGACGCGTTCGTCGGCCAGCTCAGAGAGCGCAACGTGACGGTGCACTACTTCCGCGAACTGCTCGCCGCGGCGCTGGACGCGCCGGGTGCCCGGGAGTTCCTGCAGAAGTGTCTGACCACGGCCATCCGGTTCGGGCCCGCGCTGGACAAGCCGCTGGAGCGGATCGTCGACCAAACGTCGTCGGAGGTGCTTTCCGAGCTCCTGATCGGGGGCGTGCTCAAGAGTGACGTCATGCCGATGCTGCACACGCCCAGCCTTCTGATGGAGTCCCTCGGCATCGACGACTTCCTGCTGCGGCCTCTGCCGAACCACCTGTTCCAGCGCGATAACTCGGCCTGGATCTACGGCGCCCTGAGCATCAACCCGATGGCCAAGCAGGCCCGCAAACGCGAGACCATCAACTCCCGCCTGATCTACAAGTTCCACCCGATGTTCCGCGACGCCGGGCTGGAGATCGTCTACGGCGACGATTCCCTGCCCCACGAGCCCGCTACCGTCGAGGGCGGCGACGTGCTCGTGATCGGTAATGGGGTGCTGATGATCGGGATGGGCGAGCGGACCTCGCCCCAGGGGGTCGAGACACTGGCCCGACTGCTCTTCCAAGGCGGCCATGTCCGCCAGGTGATCGTCGTCGAGCTGCCGAAGGAGCGGGCGTTCATGCACTTGGACACCGCCATGACAATGGTCGACAGCGACGCGTTCTCCGTTTATCCGTACCTGCCCGAGACGCTGCGCGCGTTCATGCTCACCCCGGTGGGGTCCGGCGGCGACTACGACATTACGGAGCACACGGACCTGTTTCCTCTCGTGGCCGAGGCCCTCGGCGTCGACAAGGTCCGGGTCCTGCGCACCCCAATCGATCGCGCGGGTGCGCAGCGAGAGCAGTGGAACGATGGGAACAACTTCCTCGCCGTTTCCCCCGGCGTCGTGCTGGGTTATGAGCGGAACACGACCGCCAATCGATACCTCGCCGACGAGGGCATCGAAGTCGTACCCGTCGTGGGATCCGAGCTCGGCCGCGGCCGCGGCGGTCCGCGATGTCTGTCCTGTCCAATCGAAAGAGATGCGGTGATCCTGTGAGCTTTAACCTGCACAACCGGAGTTTCCTTAAGGAAGTCGACTTCACCCCGAAGGAATGGAAGTTCCTCCTCGGGCTGGCCGCGGACCTCAAGGCAGCCAAATACGCCGGCACTGAGCTGCCGCGGCTAACCGGGAAGAACATCGCCCTCATCTTCGAGAAGACCTCCACCCGGACCCGCTGCGCCATGGAGGTCGCCGCGCACGACCAGGGCGCCCACGTGACCTACCTCGATCCGAGCGGGTCACAGATGGGGCACAAGGAGTCCGTTAAGGACACCGCGCGGGTGCTGGGCGGGATGTTCGACGCCATCGAGTATCGCGGCTCGGCGCAGACCAACGTCGAGACGCTGGCCGCATCGTCGGGTGTGCCGGTGTGGAACGGGTTGACGGACGAGTGGCATCCCACCCAGGCGCTGTGCGACATGCTCACGATGCGCGAGCACTCCACCAAGAACGACCACGAGATCGCCTTCGCGTACCTCGGAGACGCGCACAACAACGTCGCGAACTCGCTGCTGGTGGCAGGGGCGCTGATGGGCATGGACGTGCGCATCGTGGCCCCCCGCCAGCTGTGGAACACCGACGATGTGATCGCGGCCGCCCAGACGATCGCCGAGAGCACGGGCGCGCGGCTGACCCACACTGAGGACGTCGCCGAGGGCGTGGCCGGGGTCGACTTCATCTACACCGACATCTGGGTCTCCATGGGCGAGCCCAAGGAAACTTGGGACGAACGCATCGCCGCCCTGCTTCCCTACCAGGTCACCGCGGACGTCTTGGCTAAGACCAGCAACCCCGACGTCAAGTTCATGCACTGCCTGCCGGCGTTCCACGACCGGAACACGGCCGTCGGGGAACAGCTGTTCAAGCAGACCGGCCTCGGCGAGCTCGAGGTCACGGACGAGGTGTTCGAGTCGTCCAGCTCCATCGTGTTCGCTCAGGCCGAGAACCGGATGCACTCGATCAAGGCGATCATGGTCGCCACCCTGGGTTCCTGATGCGCATCGTGGTCGCTCTCGGCGGCAACGCGCTCCAGGAGCGCGGCGCCCCGATGACGGTGCAAAACCAGCGTGCCAACGTCGCCAAGGCGTGCGCCGCGCTGGCGCCAATCGCCCAGGAGCATCAGCTGGTGATCTCCCACGGCAACGGGCCGCAGGTCGGGCTGCTCGCGCTCCAGGCGGCCGCCTACGACCACACGTCCGAGTACCCTTTCGACGTCTTGGGCGCCCAGACCGAGGGAATGATCGGGTACATGATCGAACAAGAACTCGGCAACCGACTCCCGTTCGAAAAGTCGATCGCGACGATCCTGACAATGACCGAGGTGGACCCGGCGGACCCGGCGTTCACGGACCCGACGAAGTTTGTCGGGCCGGTGTACGACGCCGACGAGGCGCGTCGCCTGGCGGTGCTGCGGGGGTGGGTCGTCAAACCCGACGGCGACCACTGGCGTCGGGTGGTGCCCTCGCCCATGCCGCAGCGGATCTTCGAGCTGAGCACGATCAAAACGCTGGTGGAGGCCGACACGGTGGTGATCTGCGCCGGCGGCGGTGGCATACCCACCATGTACCAGCCCGGCTCCCGCAAACTCATCGGCGTCGACGCCGTGATCGACAAGGACCGGGCCAGCGCGGTGCTGGCCCGGGACCTCAAGGCCGACTCCCTAGTGATCGCCACCGACGCGGACGCCGTCTACACCGGCTGGGGGACGCCAGAACAGCGCGCCATCATGCTCGTCCACCCGGACACGCTCGCGAACTTCGACTTCCCGGCGGGCTCGATGGGACCCAAGGTTGAGGCTGCGATCGACTTCGCCCGCAACACCGGTCGCGACGCCTTCATCGGATCCCTGACAGAATTGCCCGCGCTCCTGGACGGAACCGCGGGTACCCGGGTCTCCGTGACAGCCAACGGCGTGGCCTACCGCTGACCCCGCCGCGGTCCCACGACGCCGGTCCACGGCGGCTGACGGGGACGACAGAAACCTGCCCGGGCCGACTCAACGGTCCGGGCAGGTGCGCGTATACGGCAGGTTGGGCAGCGCGGCCTTCTCCCGCAACCAGGTCATGACAGGAGGAACGGCCTCGACAATAAAGTTGGCGATTGGAGTCAAAACGCGAATCAGTTCGCCGATTTTCTCAACCAGCAACGTGCGTGGCTCGACGCTGAAATCCTCGCGTCTGAGCTTTCACGGAATCCCAATCCGCAAGAAGATCATATAAGTTCGGCGATCCCATTGATCTTGACAAGGATAAGGAACGAAACCCGGGCTGGCCGCCAATCAGAGGACGCGCTTGATTGAACGCGGCCTCGAACTCGACCTTGGGACCGGCCAGCACCGAAAAAAATGCATGCTCAAGGATCATGCCCTCGGCCTCTCAGACCTGCTCCGGAGCCAAATCGGCGGGAGGTCAGTGGGTCCCGCTTAGCCTCAATACCGTTCAGTTGAGGCTTTGCGTGTTTCTGCGTCTTTGTCACGGACCTGCGCGAAGCTCGGAATCCGGCTGACACACTCAGCACCTTACCAACCTCAGGGTCGCGGGAAGATCGAGCGGTTCTTCAATACCGTGAACTCGCAGTTCCTCACCGAGATCACCACCGTCGACACCAAAACGGGCGAGGTCGATGCGGGGGTGGGCAGCATGGTGACGTCGTTGGATGAATTGAATGCGTCGTTCACGTCGTGGGTGGAGATGGTTTACCACCAGGCCGTGCACTCCACGACCGGGCAAACACCGTGGCAACGCTGGGATGCCAGCTGGGTGGGCCGCAAACCGGTGCGGAAATCGCGGGATGATATCGCGGAAGCGTTCCAGTGGTCAGCGATCCGCACGGTGACGAAGTCCGCGACCGTGTCGTTGCAGTCCAACACCTATCAAGTCGATCAACTCCTCGTCGGCAAACGCGTCGAGCTGATCTATGACCCCTTCGACCTCGCCGGGCTGATCACCGTCTCGGCTGGCAGCGGCGTCCCGGCCGGCATCGCCGTGCTGAGCGAAATCCGCCGCCACGTCCAGAAGAAGGCCGCGTCTGCCGCAGCCGACACCGCCGAGACCGGCGCGAAGAACGCCGCGTCCGGCATCGACTACCTGCGCCTGGTCGAGACCCGGCACAAGGGCACCATGGCCGGGGAACCGATCAGCTTCGTCAGAGCGTCCGCCTCGAAACGGGCCGCGGTCGTCTTCGTGCCGACCATTCAGGAGGCCGCCCGATGAGTATTGACACCCTGCAATCGCACTACGGTTTCACCCGCATGTCCTTCGCCCGCGATATCCCGCCGCAGGCCTTGAACCCGTACCCGTCGCATCGGGAAGCGATCGCGCGGATTGATTGGTGCGTCAGTCAACGCCAGCTCGGCTTGATCAGCGGCGAAGTCGGCGCCGGCAAAACCGTCGCCGTCCGTGCTGCCCTCGCCGGCCTCGAGCCGTCCCGGCACCAGGTCATCTACATTCCCGACCCGACGATCACGATGCGCGGCATCCACACCCGCATCGTCACCGCGCTCGGCGGCACCCCCGCGTTCTTCTCCGGCGTCCTCGCCTCCCAAACCGCCGAACTCCTCGCCGGCGAACTCGACGAACGCGCCCGCCTGCCCGTGGTCGTGATCGATGAAGCCCACCTGCTCACCAACACCGACCTCGAAGCGCTCCGCATGCTCACCAACAGCGACATGGACACCGGGTCACACTTCGCGATGCTCCTCATCGGCCAGCCCACCCTGCGGCGCCGGCTCAAGCTCGCGGTGCTCTCGGCGCTGGATCAACGCATCTCCACCCGCTACACAATCACCGGGATGAACGCCGCGGACACCACCGATTACATCCGCCCAATACGCGTCGGCGCAGATCACCGAGTTCGCCGCCGCACATGGCATCACCCGGTCGATGGGATACACCGGAATCTGCTGGGACAACGCCATGGCCGAGAGCTTCTTCGTGACCTTGAAAACCGAGTTCTATCCAACTCGCCGCTTAACCCGTGTCCACTCTCCGGGGTCAAGGTCAGTCGCGCACGCAGTGGATTCGTCGGCCAAACCAGGAATTCTAGAATACGCGTGGAACCGTGGCCGTCATTTTGGGAGCCTCGGCCTCCGCACCCGTAAAACTTGGCCCAGCGTATTAGCCGCTGTGGCGTCGGGGTTGTAGGTGATGGTGTCGAGGTTGTATTCGAGGTACACGAACTGGTCGTGCGGGGCAGTGGGGTGCCAACGGCCCTCGCCGCGGGTGGCGAGTCGCCGGGTGCCGAAAGCTCGGTAGTCGCTCACGGGTGTCGACCAGGGTTGAGGGGTGAAGGTGGAGCCGTCCGGGGTGGTGCTCATCCGGTCGTCGGAGATGAAGTCGACGAGGTCGCCGTCGCGGAAGGTCAGGTCGGCGGTCACGGTCTGCGCACCGTTGGTGAATACCCCGCGGACATGGTTGTCGTCGAGGGGCTGCCAGACGATGGGGGCGTCAATGAGCGCCGCGGGGGCGAGGATGCAGAGGTCGTTGAACAGTGTCACGGTTTCGGCCCGGTCCATCTCCGGCCCTGCAGCATTTGCCATCGGCAGCATCGAGCACAGCTTGACGCGCATGGTGGCGGTGCGCCCGACGAGGACGTGGAGGACGTCGACCGGCAGGCCGAACATCGTGGCGTCCATCCAGAACAACCGGCTGGGCGCGGGCCCGTAGGTGTTGACCTGCTCGCCGGTGTAAGTCATCCATCGCGACGTGGCGCTGGCACGTATCCGGCCGTGAATATTGGCGCGCAGGGAAGACACCCGGGGTTGACCGACGGCCCCAGAGCGTCGTACGTGCTCGGCGACCAGCTCTGGCAGGTGGGCCAGGTCGGCTTCGGTCACGGCTACGCCGGAGCGCGGTTGGGCTTCGCTGAGCGCGGCCTGAACGCGACGCCGGTACTCGGCACGGTAACTCGTGGGGCCGTGGGACACGAAGGTGTATCCCAGAGTGGCCAACAGCAGGAGGTTTGCCAGCGTGCCTGTTTTGGCGTCGCTCCATGAGGTCAGGATTGCGGTCTGCGAGATCAGGACGCCCGCGGTGCCGGCGACCCACCACATGCGATTGCGGGCTGCGAGCAGCACACCGGTCGCTATGACTGCGATCGCGGCGGTCAACCAGACCAGGCCGAGCGCCGGTTCGATCGGCTCGGTGAGAGCTTTCACCTCCGCCCAGCCGAACCCTTTGGCTGCGCCGAGCAGATGGATGAGACCGTGCCCGACGAGCACGACAACGACGATCCACCGCATGAAGGTTCTCATCGGGTCGCGTCCCGAATCTGGCGGGGGAAAGGGTTTTCGACGCGGTTTGTTCGGGTGCCTGACATGGGTGTGCCTTCGTTTTCGTGGGGGTGGGGTGAGTTGCCGATATCGTTCATTCATCGCGACCCGAGGCGAGGTCCTTCACGCCCGAGAAGCAGTTCTCGCGCACCCGTGCTTCGCCTCGACGAGAATCATCAAGGCCTCGCCCAGCACGCCGTCGTAGGCCGTCGCTTCGGCCATTGCCTCGGATGGCATCGCGGGCGTGAGGACATCCAAGTCGGCGACGTCCCTCAGCACCGCGACTTGCGCCGGATTCTGAGGATCGACAAACGTTCGAATGTTAGTGACGCCGAGGGGGCCGAAGACCTCTTCGCGCTTCGGTGAGGCAAACCAATGATCCTTGTCCTTCACATCATGGTGGGCGATCACGGTTGGAATAACGCCTCCTCTCGACGGGGGCTAGGAATCACCATCGCCCACTGTGCAGAACGTTAGTAGTCGGTCCGCACCCGGGCAAGGCTTGGGTCAAGTCCAAATGTGTGGTGTAACGGGTTTTCCGCGTGATTCTTGGATTTCTAGGCGCTGAGGGCGCCGAGTTCGGTTGTGGGTTCCTCCTTGTCGGTCGGGATGAGGGTGAGGCGTGAGCGGCTGAGGACGTCGAGGCCGAGGTAGCGGCGGCCTTCGATCCATTCGTCGTGTTGTTCGGCCAGGACCGCGCCGACGAGTCGGATCAGGGAGCCGCGGTCGGGGAAGATGCCCACGACGTCGGTGCGGCGGCGGATCTCTCGGTTGAGGCGTTCCTGGGGGTTGTTGGGCCAGAGCTGACGCCAGATCTCCTTCGGGAACCCGGTGAACGCGAGCACGTCTGCCCGGGCTGTCTCGAGGTGGGTGGCGACCGCGGGGAGCTTCTCCTCGAGGGCGTTCAGGACCCGGTCGAACTGGGCATGCACGGCGTCCGCGTCGGGCTGGTCATAGACGGAGTGGAGCAGGGTCTTCACCCACGGCCAGCTGGACTTCGGGGTCGCGGACATCAGATTCGCGGCGTAGTGGGTGCGGCAGCGCTGCCAGGTCGCACCGGGCAAGGTGGCCCCGATCGCGGCCACGAGGCCGGCATGCGCGTCGCTGGTGACGAGTTTCACGCCGGTGAGGCCACGGGCGGTCAGGTCGCGGAAGAAGCCGAGCCAGCCGGCGCCGTCTTCGGCGCTGGTGACCTGCAGGCCCAGGATCTCGCGGTGCCCGTCCTTGTTCACGCCCGTCGCGAGGAGCGCGTGGACGTTGGCGACTCGGCCGCCCTCGCGGACCTTCAGCACCAGGGCGCGGAATTTGATGCTCCTATTGTTGTCAAGCGCTGACTTTCGGTTGTTCACTGAGCCATGTGCGGTAGCGCTCAGAAAGGACTCGATCTTGGGTGGCGCC
>NZ_SOGW01000065.1:0-12985 GCF_004403075.1 Cryobacterium sp. TMT2-10
CCCGTCGCATCCGTCGCCCCGGCCCGCGCCCGCCGCTGCGGCCGCCCGCCGCGCTCGACGGCGGGCCCGTACCCGACCAGGTTCGCTTGCCGCCCCTGCGCCTCGCCCTCCTCGCGCGAGGACGACGCGGAGCTGGCAGCCTCCGCGCCCGCCACCTCGAACGAGACGATCGGCTCCCCCACGTGCACGACCGTGCCGGGCTGCTGGTGCAGCTCGGACACCACGCCCGCGAACGGGGACGGGAGTTCGACGACGGCCTTCGCGGTCTCGACGTCGGCGATCAGCTGGTTGAGCTCGACCGTGTCGCCCGGCGCGATTCGCCAGGCCACGATCTCGGATTCGGTCAGGCCCTCGCCCAGGTCGGGCAGCCGGAACACCTTGATCATCGTCGTCTCCCCAGGGCACGGTCGACGCCGTCGAGCATGCGGTCGAGGTCGGGCAGGTGGTGGCTTTCCAGCTTCGCCGGCGGATAGGGGATGTCGAAGCCGGTCACCCGCACCGGGGCCGCCTCGAGGTACTCGAAGCAGCGCTCGGTGACGACGGCCACGATCTCGCCGCCCAGCCCTCCCGTGCGCGCCGCCTCGTGGGTGACGACGAGCCGGCCGGTCTTCCGCACGGAGGCCTCGACCGTGGCGTAGTCGACCGGCGACAGCGAGCGCAGGTCGATCACCTCGATCGACACGCCCTCGTCGGACGCGGCGATCGCGGCATCCGTCGCGGTGGCCACGAGCGCGCCGTAGGCGAGGAGCGTGACGTCGGTGCCGGGCGTCACGACCCGGGCGCTCTCCATCGGGGCGCCGAGCTCCGGCGACACCGCGCCGGGCACGTGGTAGCGGCGCTTGGGCTCGAAGTAGAGCACCGGGTCGTCGGAGGCGATCGCCTGGCGGATCAGGCTGTAGGCGTCCTGCGGGTTGGAGACGGCGACCACGCGCAGCCCCGAGGTATGGGTGAAGTACGCCTCCGGCGACTCGGAGTGGTGCTCGGCTGCGCCGATGCCGCCGCCGAACGGCACCCGGATGGTGATCGGCATCCGCACCGCGCCCTGGGTGCGGTAGTGGATGCGGGCGACCTGGCTGACGATCTGGTCGAAGCCGGGGAAGATGAAGCCGTCGAACTGGATCTCGCAGACCGGGCGGTAGCCGCGGTAGGCGAGCCCGACCGCGGTGCCGATGATCGCGGACTCCGCCAGCGGGGTGTCGACGACCCGGCGCTTGCCGAATTCGGCCAGCAGGTCGCTGGTCACCCGGAACACGCCGCCGAGCGTGCCGATGTCCTCGCCGAGCAGCACCACCTTGGGGTCGTCGAGCATCGCCTGGCGGAGGCCGGCGTTGATCGCCTTGGCCAGGGTCAGGGTGGTCGTGCCGGTCAGCGGCACCGGCGTGGCCAGGGGCACGGATGTCGGTGCCGGGCCGGCCACGGACGGGGAAGGTCTCACTATGGTCGTCATGGTCATCAGGCCTTCCCTCCGGTGGAGTCACTGCTGGTCTGCTCGAAGCCGGCCAGGTAGGCGGCGTAGTTCGCGCGCTGGCCGTCCAGGGCCGCGTGGGGGGTGGTGTAGACGTGGGCGAGCACGCTCAGCGGCTCCGGGTCGGGCATGTCGATGCAGCCGGCGCGGAGTACGGCGGCCGTGGCATCCGCCCGGGCCCTGGTCTGCTCCTCGACCTCCGGGGTGAGCAGGCCGAGCCCGTCGAGCAGCAACCGCAGGCGCAGGATCGGGTCCTTCGCCGCCCACTCCTCGAGTTGGCCGGCGGGGCGGTAGCGGGTGGGATCGTCGGCCGTCGTGTGCGGCCCCATCCGGTAGGTGACGGCCTCGATGAAGGTGGGGCCGCCGCCGGTGCGGGCGCGGTCCAGGGCGATCCGGGTGGCGGCCATCACGGCGAGGACGTCGTTGCCGTCGACCCGGAGGCTGGGAATGCCGAAACCGGGCGCCCGGTCGGCGATGCTGACCCGGGCCTGCACCCCGACCGGTTCGGAGATCGCCCACTGGTTGTTCTGGCAGAAGAACACCACCGGCGCCTGGAAGCTGGCCGCGAAGACGAGCGCCTCGTTGACATCCCCCTGGCTGGTCGCCCCGTCACCGAAGTAGGTCACCGCGACCGAGTCGACCCCGTCGGCCAGGGCGCCCATGGCCCAGCCCGTCGCGTGCAGGGTCTGGGCGCCGATGATGATGTTCGGCGTCGCCATCCCGAAGGCGTACGGGTCCCAGCCGGACTGCGCATTGCCCCGCCACACCCGCACGATGTCGGCCGGCGCCACGCCCCGGCAGTACGCCACCGCGTTCTCGCGGTAGCTTGGGAACACGAAGTCGTCGGGCCGGAGCGCGCGGGCCGAGCCGACCTGCGCGGCCTCCTGGCCCAGCAGCGGCGGCCACAGGCCGAGCTCGCCCTGGCGCTGCAGCGCGGTGGCCTCGGCGTCGATGCGGCGCACAACGACCATGTCCTGGTAGAGGGCGACCAGGTGCGCCCCGGTCACGTCCTCGACCCACGGATCCAGCCGGTCATCGGGCTGCCGAACGCCGTCCGGCGTCACGAGTTGCAGAAAAGTGGCGGGAATGTCTCCCGCGAGGATGTCGAGCATAATGGCCGCTCCCAGCGTCGTTGCCGAAGTTGTAGAGAGCGTACGGTCAGGCGACACAGGGCACAACCATGTCCAAAAATATTGAGCATTCTGCCCTATTCAGGGGGCCGCTCGCGTGCTACCGTCGAGCATTATGCACAGTCTGGACAAAGTCGACCTGCAGCTGCTCCGAGCCCTCTGCACGGACCCGCGCAGCACCTTCGTCGCGCTGGCCCAGCAGCTCCATCTCTCCCGCAACACGGTGCAGGCCCGGATGGCCCGGCTCGAGGAGTCCAACGCCTTCCTGTCCTTCGACCGCCGCGTCAACCCGGTCGCCCTGGGCTACCCGCTGACGGCTTTCATCGAGGTGCACGTGCAGCAGAAGCGGCTGACCCAGATCGTCGCCGAGCTCGCCCAGATCCCCGAGATCGTGCAGGCCTACGGAATGAGCGGCTCGACCGACCTGCTCGTGCGCGTGGTCTGCACGGATGCCGACGACCTGTTCCGCATCGACGGCACCATCCTGGCCTGCGAGGGCGTCGACCGCACCGAGACCTCCCTCGCGATGGGCGAGCTGATCCCCTACCGGGTCACCCCGCTGCTGGAGCGCACCGCCCGCCGGGTGGGCCCGAGCGGCAGCACCGGCGGCAGCCCGGACGAGGTCACGACCTGATGCGGCCCCCGCGAGTGTGACCGGCGCCCCGGTGACCATCCTGCCGATGTTCCCGCTGGGATCCGTCCTGTTCCCCTATATGCCGCTGCAGCTGCGGGTGTTCGAGGACCGGTACCTGGTGATGCTCAGCCGGATCCTTCACGAGGAGCCCGCCGAGTTCGGCGTCGTGCTGATCGAACGCGGCCAGGAGGTCGGCGGCGGCGAGCGCCGATTCGCGATCGGCACCGTCGCCCAGGTCACGGAGGTGGAGGCGGCCGAGGGCTTCGTGGCCGTCACCGCCCAGGGCGAGCGGCGCATCGAGGTGCTCGACTGGCTCGAGGAGGACCCGCACCCCCAGGCGGTCGCGCGTGAACTGGAACCCCTCGACTGGGACGACGAGCTGCTGCCGCTCCGCGAACAGGCCGAACAGGCCGTGCGCCGCGCACTGGCACTGGCGAGCGAATTCGCCGACCAGCTCTGGCCCTCGACCGTGGAGCTGTCCCACGACCCGGCGGCGGCCGCGTGGCAGCTCGCCGGCATCTCACCGCTCGGACCGCTCGACCAGATCGCGCTCCTGCGATCGACCACCATGGAGGGCCTCCTCACCTCGCTGCTCGAGTTCACCGCGGCGGCCGTGGACGCTCTCAGCGCCCCCTGGCCCGAAGACTGACCCCGAATCGTCCCTGCCGAATCTATTTGATAAATTCACCATATAGGTATATAAAGAAGTAATGATGTGTCGCCTGCCACGGAGCCTGAGTTGAGCGTCAAACGGCTGACCGATCTCATCCGGCAGAGCGGACGCATCGCCGAACCGGCCCCGCCCGCCCCCGCCTTCTTCCCCGGCGCCGAGGTCTTCGGCGGCAGCATCCAGGTGCGCTTCATCAACGCGGGCGGCTGCAACGACTGCGCCCAGGAGGTGTCGAGCGCGTTCGGCCCCGTCTACGACGTCGAGCGCTACGGCATCCGTCTGGTCGCGTCGCCCCGGCATGCCGACGTGATCCTGATCACCGGCGCCGTGACCCGCAACATGATCGAGCCCATCCGGCGCACGGTCGACGCCACGCCGACGCCCCGATTCGTGATCGCCGTCGGCGACTGCGCGCTCACCGGCGGCGTCTTCGCCGAGGGGTACGGGATCGCCGGCCCGGTGCCCGATTTCATCGACGTCGACCTGGCCGTGCCGGGCAACCCGCCCGAACCCGCCCTGATCGTCGAGGCGCTCCGACGGATGACCGGCCGATGACGGCCCTCGAAGCCGGGATGCTCGGCCAGGTGCTGCTCCTGGCCCTCGCCGTCACGGGCGCACTGCTCGTGGGCACCCGCTGGCGCTCCCGGGTGATCGGCACCCTCTGCGCCCTCCTCGCGGCCGCCGGAATCGTCACCGGCGCGATCGCCCTGTTCGGCGGCGAGGGGTCGCTCACGATTCCCACCGCCCTGCCGATGGACCCCCTCGTGCTCTCCCCCGACCGGCTCGGCGGCCTCGTGATGATGGTCGTGTCCGCCGTCGGCGTGCTCGCCTCCCTGTTCGGGATCGGCTCCGCCCGGGTCGCGTCGGCGTCCCGCACCTCATGGGTCTCGATGGCCGTGTTCCTGTTCGGGATGCAGCTCGTGCCCGCGGCGACCGACATCGTCTCGTTCCTGCTGTTCTGGGAGATCATGACCCTCGGGTCGACGGCGCTGCTGCTGGCCCACCACGCGACCCGCGGCACGGTGGCCTCCGCGATCGTCTGGTACTCGGCCATGTCTCAGCTGAGCTTCTTCTTCGTGCTGGCCGGCTTCGCCGTGCTGGCCGCGGCCACCGGCGGCACCGGCTTCTCCGGGCTGGCCACCGTCGACCCCGCCTCCTGGCAGGCGAGCCTCGCGTTCGTGCTGCTGCTCCTCGGCTTCGGCGGCAAGGCCGAGCTCGTGCCCCTGCACGTCTGGGTGCCCCGGGTTCTGCCCGAGGCACCCGGCCACGTCGCCGCCGCGATGAGCGGCGCGATGGTCAACATCGGCGTCTACGGCGCCCTCCTCGTCTGCGTGCGGCTGCTGCCGAACGGGCCGGCCTGGTGGGGCGTCCTGATCATGGCCCTCGGCGGGCTGTCCGCGCTCTACGGGATCCTGCAGGCCTCGGTGGCCAGCAACCTCAAGGTGCTGCTGGCCTACTCCACGACCGAGAACATGGGGCTGGTGTTCCTGGGGCTCGGCGCATCCGTGCTGCTGCGCGCGGACGACGCCACGGCCGCGGCCGACGCGGCCCTCGTCGCCGCCCTGCTGCTGATGGTCAGCCACGCCGCGTTCAAGGCCACCCTGTTCCTCGGCGCCGGCGCGATCGCCCGTTCGACCGGGGAAATGAACCTCGACCGGCTCGGCGGGCTCGGCAGCCGCATGCCGTGGACCGCCGCCACCTTCGGCGCCGCCGCGATGGGAGCCGCCGCCCTGCCCGTCACCAGCGGGTTCGTCGCCGAGTGGATGCTGCTGCAGGCCCTGATCCACGGCTCCCGGGTCGACGGAGAGGTCGTCTCCGTGACCGCCTCGGTGGCCATGCCGCTCGCCGTCGCCGTGATCGCCCTGACCGCGGGGCTGGCCCTGCTCACCTTCGTCAAGGCCTACGGGATCGCATTCCTCGCCCGCCCCCGCTCCCCGAAGGCGACACAGGCCCGAGAGGTTCCCGTGATCATGCGCGTCTCGCTCGTTCTCGGCGCGCTCGGCGTGATCGCGCTCGGCCTGGTCCCCGGGCCGCTGGCCGTGGCCATCGCCTCGGCCGTGGGCCCCGCCTTCGCGCCCGACGTGCGCACCGTCGGCCTGGCCGGCGTCGACGCCCGCGGCATCGACGCCGTGCTGGACCCGACGACCTTCGTGGTGCTGGCCGCGCTGCTGCTCGTCCCGGTGCTGATCGCCCTCTTCGCCTCCGCCCGGCGCCACCCCACCCGAACCTCGCCCCTGCCCTGGGCCGGCGGCGGGTCACGGCTGCGGCCGCGGATGCAGTACACCGCCACCTCCTACGCCGAGCCCCTGGTGCGCGTGTTCGACGACGTGCTCCGGCCCTCCCGCGACGTGGAGGTCACCCACGTCGGCGAATCCCGCTACCTGGTGGAACGCGTGCACGTGGAACAGAGCGTGTCCGACGTGATCGAGACCCGGTTCTACCGCCCGATGCTGAACGCCGCACAGCGGTTCGGCATTCTGGCCCGACGCGCCCAGAACGGCAGCATCCATCGTTACCTGTCCTATTCCTTCGTCGCCCTGCTGTCCGTGTTGATCGTGGTGTCCCTGTGACCGGCGCGGCGATCGCGATCGCCCTCGTCCAGCTGGTGCTCTTCGTCTTCCTCTCCCCGCTGCTGATCGGCGTGATCCGCCAGGTTCGGGCCCGGCTCGAGGGGCGCGCGGGCGCCGGCATCTGGCAGCCGTGGCGGGACGTGCGGAAACTCCTCACCAAGGACCCGGTGCGCGCCGCCGACAGCAGCTGGATGCTCGCGGCCGGTCCGGTCACCCTGCTCGTGTCGAGCCTGCTGCTGGTCGCGCTGCTGCCGCTGGTCGGCACGCTCCCCCTGCCGCTGATCCCCAGCGACCTGTTCGTGATCGTGTCGGTGATGCTGATCGGCGTGGTCGCGCTGGCCCTGGTCGGCCTCGACGCGGGTACCGCGTTCGGCGGCATGGGCTCCAGCCGGCACATGACCGTCGCCGCCCTCGTCGAGCCGACCCTGCTGCTCGCGGTGTACGCGCTGTCGATCCCGGCCGGCACGTCCACCCTGTCGCTGATCGTGGAGACCCGGCTGGCGAACCCGGCCGTGATCATCTCTCCGGTCAGCCTGCTGGCCATGGTCGCCCTGGCGATCGCCATCATGGCCGAGACCAGCCGCCTGCCCGTCGACAACCCGTCCACCCACCTGGAACTGACCATGCTGCACGAGGCCATGGTGCTGGAGGCCTCCGGGCGGGACCTGGCCTGGCTCGAGCTGGGCTCCTGGCTCAAACTGGCCGCGCTGCTCGGGCTGCTCAGTAACCTGATCGTCCCCTGGGGGGTGCTGACCGAGTTCTCCCCGCTCGGCCTGCTGGTCGGCGTGGTCACCGTCACGGTCAAGATCCTCGCGCTGGGCGTCGTGCTCAGCGTCGGCGAGGTGTTCCTGGCCAAGGCGCGCCTGTTCCGGGTGCCCGAGCTGCTGGCGGGATCGTTCGCCCTGGCCCTCCTGGCCGTCACCGCCTCCTACCTGGTCGCTTAGGAGATCCCGTGTTCGACACCATCTACCCCCAGCTGATCGGCCTCTGCACCGGCGCCCTGCTGCTGACCAGCGCCCTGATGGTCTGGCGGCACTCCCTGCTCGCCTCAATCCGCCTGCTCAGCGTGCAGGGCTTCGCGCTCGCCGCCCTCGTCGCCGTGATCGGCGTGGAGGAGGGCGAGACCGAGGTCATCATCGTCTCCGTGCTCGTGCTGCTGGTCAAGGGCATCGGCCTGCCGTGGGTGCTCGCCCACGAGACCCAGGCCACGACGCGCACGGATGAGGCGCCGCGCCTGAACCCGACGGCGGGTCTGTTGACCGTGGCGCTGCTGACCATCCTCAGCTACGTCGTCGCCAGCCGGCTCCTCGCCGGGGACAGCAGCGTGTCCGCCCACGCGGCCCCGATCGGGCTGGCCATGGTGCTGATCGGCTTCCTGCTCCTGGTCACCCGGCGGCAGGCCGGGTCGCAGCTGATCGGCTTCCTCGTGCTGGACAACGGCATCGCCACGGTCGCGTTCCTGACCAGTGGCGGGGTTCCCCTGTTCCTCGAGCTCGGCATCTCCCTCGACGTGCTCCTGGTCGTGGTCATCCTCTACGTCTTCGCCGGCCGGATGCGAAATAAGTTCGGCAACACGGACATCGACCAGCTCAGAAAGTTGCACGACTGATGTCATTCGCCCTCTGGACGCCCCTCGCCGTCCCGGTCATCCTGGCCCTGCTCAGCCTCGCGGTCCCCGTCCCCGCGCTCCGCCGGCTCGCCCCGGTTGCCTCCAGCGCGGCCGTGCTCGGGTCCGGACTCCTGCTCGTCAGCGCGGTGCTGGCCGACCAGGTGCCGACGCTCGGCGGCGGCCTGCTCCGCGCGGACGCGCTGTCCGCGTACATGCTCACCGTCGTCGGCGCGGTCGGCCTCGTCTCCACCTGGGGCGGGCTCGGCCACGCCACGGCCGCCCCCGCCCGGTTCGCCGGCAGCTACGACGCCCTGATCTCGGTGTTCCTGGCCGCGATGAGCCTCGCCGTGCTCGCCGACAACATCGGCCTGATGTGGGCCGCCGTCGAAGCCACCACCATCACCACCGCTTTCCTGGTCGGGCACCACCGCACCCGGTCGTCGCTGGAGGCCGCCTGGAAATACGTCATCCTCGGCTCCGTCGGCGTCGCCATCGCCCTGCTCGGCATCGTGCTGATCTACGCCGCCTCCCGCGGCACGGGCGAACCCACCCTCTCCTGGCTGGTGCTGAGCCAGGCCGGCCTCCCCCTCGACCCGGTGCTGATCCGGGCCGGCGGCGCACTCGCCGTGCTCGGCTTCGCCACCAAGGCCGGCCTCGCGCCGATGCACAGCTGGCTTCCCGACGCGCACAGCCAGGCACCCGCCCCGGTGTCCGGCCTGATGAGCGGCGTGCTGCTCGCGGTCGCCCTCTACGCCATCCTGCGCATCCAGACCATCACGAACGCCGTGATCGGGCCGGACTTCCTGCGCATCATGCTCAGCATCGCCGGGCTGCTCTCCCTTTTCGTGGCTGCGGCGCTGCTGATCCGGCAGCGCGACTTCAAACGGATGCTCGCCTACTCCAGCATCGAACATATGGGCATGATGGCCGTCGGCGCAGCCATCGGCGCGGCGGCGCTGCCGGCCGTGCTGCTCTACGTGCTCGGCCACGGCCTGACCAAGGCCACGCTGTTCGTCATCTCGGGCCGCATCCTCGAGGTCGAGGGCACCCCCCGGATCGACGGAGTGCGCGCCCTGCTCGTGCGGCGCCCCGGGCTGGCCGTTCCCTGGCTGATCGCGATGGCCGCCCTGATCGGTTTCCCCCCGTTCAGCATCTTCTTCTCCGAGGTCGGCATCATCATCGCCGGCTGGACGACCGGCATGGGCGCCGTCGTCGGCATCGCCCTCGTGCTGCTGCTGGTCATCTTCGCGAGCCTCACCCGGCTGACGGTGACCATGACGATCGGCGCGCCCGCGGCATCCGTCACGGCAGGTGCGGCCGTGGCAGCCGGTGCGGCCGTCGGGGCCGGTGCAGCCGGTGCGGCCGTCGGGGCCGGTGCAGCCGGTGCAGCCGGTGCGCCTGCCGAACTGGCGGGCCCGGACGCGCCGGCTGCGCCGCCGGCCGAACCGGACCGGTCGGCCCACGGGCCCCGGCTGCCGCTGATCCTGGCCCTCGGGACCACGGCCGTGGTGGCCTTCATCGCCGAGCCGGTCGGCACGCTGCTGGCCCGCGCGGCCGCCGTTCTGGGAGGAATCCAATGACGACAACGAACCCTTCCCTGAGCGACGGCCCGGAGGTGCACACGCTCTCCCGGGACGAGCTCCCGGCCGAAGCCGCCGACCTGCTGTCGACCGGCAACCGGCTCGCGATGGTCACCTGCCACGACGACGGCGACCGGTTGCGCGTGGCGTACTCCTTCGTGGCCGTCTACCCGCGGCGGCAGATCGACCTCGTCGTGCCGGTTCCCTACGACGACGCCTGGGTGCCGAGCCTGGCGAACGTGTCCTATCCCGCCGGCAACTTCGAGCGCGGCATGCGCGACCTGTTCGGGCTGCGGCCGGCCGACCACCCGCAGCCGTACCGGCTCGTGCGCCACGGTCACTGGCCCCGCGGCTGGTACCCCATGCTGCACGGGGCGCGGGTCACGCCGGAATTCGAACCCGACACCGAGTCGTTCCCGTTCGTCGAGGTGGAGGGCCCCGGGGTCTACGAGATCGCGGTCGGCCCCATCCACGCCGGCATCATCGACCCCGGCCACTTCCGCTTCTCGGTCGTGGGCGAGACCATCGTGCGGATGGAAGCCCGGCAGTGGTACATGCACCGCGGCGTCGAGCGGCTCTTCGAGGGTCGCCGCCCCGAGGATGGCATCGAACTGGCCGAACAGATCACCGGCGACACCGTCGTGGGCCACACCCTGGCCTACGTGATGGCCGTCGAGGCCGCCCGCGGCATCGACGTGTCGGAGCCGGACCGGATGCTGCGCGCCCTGCTGCTCGAACTCGAACGCATCTACAACCACGTCTCCGACCTCGGCTCGCTGGCCAACGACGTCGGTTTCGGCATCGTGCACTCGCACACCCAGCGACTGCGGGAGACCCTGCTGCGCATCAACAAGACCGTCACCGGACACCGGTTCCTGCGCGGCGGCCTGACGATCGGTGGAGCCTCGGTGCTGGCCCTGCCCGACCCGACCGACCTCGCACGGGTCGCCGTCGACGTGCAGGAGATCATCGCCATCACGCTCGGGCACGCGATCGTGCGGGACCGGTTCACCGGCACCGCCCCGCTGCCCGTCGGCCAGGCGCAGGCGATGGGCACCCTCGGCTACGTGGCCCGTGCCTCCGGCGTCGACACGGACGCCCGCCGGGACCACCCGTTCGTCGACCTCGGCGAGCACTTCCACGTGGTCACGGAGACCGGCGGCGACGTGCTCAGCCGCTACCGTGTGCGCGCGGGCGAATTCGAGGTGTCCATCAACGTGGCGATCGACCTGATCGGGCGGCTCGGCTCGCACCGGGGCGGCGGCGCGGCCCCGGCGCCGGCCCCGGCACCGCAGAAGGGCGGCAGCGCGGCGTCCGGGGCGTCTACGCCCGCGGCATCCGTTACTTCGACCCCCGTGGCCGCATCATCCGCGGCATCCGTGTCACCCGCGGCATCGGGCCTGTCCCTGGTCGAGGGCTGGCGCGGCACCATCTGCCACCGACTCGAGCTCGGGCCCGACGGCGTGATCACCCGGATCAAGGTCGTCGACCCGTCGTACTTCAACTGGCCGGCCCTGCCGGTGGCCCTGGCCGAGACGATCGTGCCGGACTTCCCCCTGGTCAACAAGAGCTTCAACCAGTCCTACGCGGGCAACGACCTGTAGCCGCGCTGAAGCGCCGCGTCACGGCATCCGTCGGTCACCTGTCGCGGCACCCGCCCAACGCATCGCGTCGCGGCGCAGGTTGGGGTCGCGGGCGCAGGATAGAACGTGCGCCGGCGGCCATAACCTGCGCCGCGAGCGGATGTCGGCGAACGGGCGACGACTACGACGACGGATGGGCGACGGATGCGCGACGCGGGAGCGTCTCGGCACCCGCGGGGCACCCGCTGGCGCCGAGCGTCGCGGCACCCGCTGGCGCCGAGCGTCGCGGCATCCGCTGGGCGCCGAGCGTCGTGGCGCAGGTTGTGGCCGCGGGCGCAGGCTGGAACATGCGCCTGCGACCATAACCTGCGCCACGAGTTGGCTTCGGGTGGCAACGTGGCGGGACGCGGCTCGGGCTCGGGCTGGGGCTCCGGGACTCGGGCTACCGGGATTCCTGCTCGATCGTGCGGAGCAGGGCGTGGGAGTCCTCGAGGGTGGACACCAGCATCCGTTTCGCCACGGCGAGGAGTTCGGCGACGTCGGGGTCGCGGAGCGCGTAGAAGATCGTGTTGCCGTCGCGTCGGGTGAGCACCACGCCGGCCCGGCGAAGCACCCCCAGCTGCTGGGAGAGGTTCGACAACTCCGCGCCGAGCGCCTCGGCCAGGCTGCCGACCGAGCGTTCGCCCTCGACCAGCTGTTCGAGTACCTGCACGCGCAGCGGATGCCCGAGGGCCTTGAACAGCTCGGACTTCAATTGGGCCATGGGCAGTCCGGTCGTCGACACAGTTTGATCATATCGCTAACTTGTAATACTTTCAAATAGCCGACCTCTGGTGACGTCGGTGCCGGTCTCCTGGATGGCGTCGGACGTCCGCAGACACGCAGGAAGCGCTCGCGGCCGCGCGGCCGCGAGCGCTTCCTGCGGCTCTCAACGGCGCAGCACGCCGTCGTTGGCCAGCGCCCGGTAGTAACCGAGGGTGTTGCCGAGCGCGTTCGGGTGGAAGTTGCTCGGTGCCATCACGTTCGACGGGTCGAAGGCGATGTAGGGCACACGAGACCCGATTCCATGGTCGGCGAACTCGTCAGTCACGTTGACGTAGCGAATCCGGTCGACTCCGGCCGGCTCGGGGGTGACCCCGACGGCCGTCTGGATCGCCAGGTTCAACGCTCCGGTTCCCTGGTTGACCAGGTCGCCCAGGGGGGAGGCCCCGGGCTTGAACAACAGCGGATAGCCCAGCACGGCGACGCGGGCATTCAGCAGGGTCGCCGCGAGCTGGCCATAGGTCCCGGCCAGGGCGGCCACGAAGGCCGGGTCGGACAGGGTGGCTTGGCTTGCCTGCACGGCCCCAACGCAGTCCGCACTCCCCGGGTCCGGGGCGCAGGCCCGAAGGATCTCGGTCGACCCGGCGTCGATGCCGCCGACCGTCAGGGTGACCAGCTTCGTTGAGGTGCCGACGCCAACCAGTTGGGCCGGGATGTCGGCCAGGCGCGCCCCGGAGCACGCCTTGTTCGCGATCAAGCGATACGGGCTGAGCAAGGAGGTGATGACCGGGTAGCTCTTGTACCGGCTGCGCAGGCAGTTCAGGTCGGAGTACGGTGGGGCGCCCTGTCCGGCGGTGAAGGAGTCGCCGAGGGCGACATACTCCAGCGGCGCGTAAGAGGTGGCCCGGGGAGCATTAAAGCTCGCGACCGCGCCGGCGGCGGCGGCCGGGGCGGCGGTCGGGGCGGCCGGGGCGGCGGTCGG
>NZ_SOGW01000052.1:0-13190 GCF_004403075.1 Cryobacterium sp. TMT2-10
TCGCCCTCGCCATGCTCAGCCTCGGCGGCCACAAACCAGTACTCCCCGGCCGGGTTTAACCCACGGTTACGACAGGAGAGCCAAAATCTCCGTCGAATTGGGTGAACACCGGACACGGCGGCGCTCCGCCTGTGCGGCCCGCGTGAGAGCATGGAGCCATGTCTGAGGCCGGGTCTCCCCCGGCGCGGGCGGACTGGAAGCGGATTGCGGGGCGCGCCGCTGAGCCGGCCGGCGCAGCCGTGTCACCGGGCGCGCGGCGCGCCGCCCCGGCCCCGCCCGTGGCCATGGGCCTCCAATTCGAGCTGCGCGAGCAGACACCCCGCACGAACGACCGCTGGCGCGGCGCCACGGCCCGGACGGTCACGTCCCTCGGCGCCGGCCACGGCGTCCTGCGGCTGGGGGTGCGGCCGGTCATCCTGAATGCCCGAGGCAATTGGGTGCGCACCAACGTGTCCTGGAACCAGCTCGGCTTCCACCTGAACCGGTTGAACCTGAACCTGGCCCACCACCGCTGGCTCAGCCAGCTCCTCGCCCTGCACCGGGCCGTGCGCGGCGTCTACACCAGCCAGGAAGCCGACTGGCTCTACCTGGACGACTTCGCGAGCCCGCTGCTCTGGACTCTGTTCGACGAAGCCGACGTGCTCGGCCTGCGGCTGGTCGGCAGCAAGAAGGATGCCACGGTCACGGTGCACCGCGAGGCCCGCGTCAGCCTCGACGCCACCGCGCACATCGACTACGAGCTCCTCGACGCGATCGCGCTCGAGACCACCGCGCACCCCGCCGTGCCTGACACCATCGACGTCGCCCCCGCGACCACCCCCGCCACCGTGCCCGCGCCCGCCGGCCTGCGCCTGACCACCCGGCTCCTGTTCGACGGCGCCCCGCACGACCCCGCACGGGCGGGCGCCATCGGCACCCACGGGGTGTACGGCTTCGCCCTGGGTCCGCAGCCGGCGTTCACCCTGGCCCCCACCGCCGGCCCGCTTAGCCCCGAACAGGCCCGGCTGCTCGGCCGGCCCGATTCCGTGATCGTGCCCGAATCCGACGTGACCGAGTTCCTGACCGAGTTCTACCCGGCGCTGCGCCACGCCCTCCCGGTGACCAGCACGGATGCCACCGTGCACTTCCCCGAGTCCGACCCGCCCGTGCTCGTGCTCACCGCACGCTTCCGGCCCCGGCAGACCCTCGACCTGGGGTGGCACTGGGAGTACCACGAGGGTTCCGCCGTGACCGCGCTGCCCGTGCTGCCCGTGCTGCCTTCGCTGCCCCTGCTGCCCGTCCGGGCCGTCCGGGCCGAGGCCGGGAGCCCGGCCGGGAGGCCGGCCGACAGCCCGGCCGACTCTCGTGGCGCAGGTTCTGGCCCGGGGCGCAGGCTCGAGCATGCGCCCCGGGCCGTAACCACCGCCACGACGAACGCTCCGGGCGACGATGGCACCGCCGACGGGACGAACGACGGGACGGACGACGGGACGGACGGCGACGGGACGGACGGCGACGGCACGGACGGCGGCACGGACCACAACGGCACGGGCGACGACGGCAGCAGGGACACGGCCGCCGAGCGCGACATCCTGGGCCGGGTCAACGCAGAGCTCGAGCAGGCCGGGCAGGGGCGGCTGGGCCCGGCCGCGGCATCCGTCACCCTGCAGGGCGTGGACGCGGCCGAGTTCACCGAGAAGACGCTGGGGCGGTTGGCGCTGCCGGGCGTGCGGGTCGATGCCGTCGGCGTGCAGCCGGACTACCGCGAGCTGACCGAGACGCCGGAGCTGACCATCACCACGATCGAGACCGACCAGCGCGACTGGTTCGACCTCGGCGTGATCGTGACCATCGACGGCCGCAGCGTGCCGTTCGGCCCATTGTTCAAGGCGCTGGCCAAGGGGCGGAACAAGCTCCTGCTCGTCGACAACAGCTATCTCTCGCTGCGGCAGCCGGCGTTCGAGCGGCTGCACGAACTGATCGACGAGGCCCGCGCCCTGCAGGAATGGGACACCGGGCTGCGGATCAGCCGCTACCAGGCCGGGCTCTGGGCCGAGTTCGAGGACCTCGCCGAGCACACCGAGCAGGCCGTGGCGTGGCGCGCGGCCGTGTCCGGGCTGCTCGCCCTGAACGGCCCGAACGGCGACACCGGCACCGGCGCGGCCGCGAGCACCGACACGAGCCCCGCCCCCGTCCTCGCACCGACCGCCCTCCCGGCCGGCGTGCGGGCGACCCTGCGCCCCTACCAAATGCAGGGCTTCACCTGGCTGGCGTTCCTCTGGCGGCACCGGCTGGGCGGCATCCTCGCCGACGACATGGGCCTCGGCAAGACGCTGCAGACCCTGGCGCTGATCGTGCACGCCACCGGCGAGCCGGGCCCGGTCGAGCCCGGCACCGACCGGCGGCCGTTCCTGGTGGTGGCCCCGACATCCGTCGTCGCCAATTGGGCCTCCGAGGCCGCCCGCTTCACCCCGGGCCTGACGGTGCGGGTGATCACGGCCACCGAGGCGGCGTCCGGCGTGACCCTGACGGATGCCGCGGCCGGCGCCGACGTGCTGGTCACCTCCTACACGCTGTTCCGTCTCGACTTCGAGGCCTACCAGGCCCACGGCTGGGCCGGACTGATCCTCGACGAGGCGCAGTTCGTGAAGAACCGCACCTCCCGGCTGCACCAGTGCGCACGCGAACTGAACACCCCGTTCAAGCTCGCCATCACGGGCACCCCGCTGGAGAACAACCTGTTGGAGTTACACGCGCTGTTCGCGATCGTGGCCCCCGGACTGTTCCCCTCCCTCCGCCGGTTCACCGAGGAATATGTGCGCCCGGTGGAACGCGGGGACAACCCGGAGCGGCTGGCCAGGCTGCGCCGACGCATCCGCCCCCTGCTGCTGCGGCGCACCAAGGAACTCGTCGCCCCCGAGCTGCCGCCCAAGCAGGAGCAGGTGCTGCAGATCCCGCTGAACGCCCGGCACCGCACCCTCTACGACACCTTCCTGCAGCGCGAACGGCAGAAACTCTTCGGCCTGATCGACGACCTCGACCAGAACCGGTTCATCGTCTTCCGCTCCCTGACCCTGCTGCGCCTGCTCAGCCTGGACCCGTCCCTGGTGGACGAGAAATACGCCGGCGTGCCGTCGAGCAAACTCGACGCCCTGTTCGAGCAGCTCGAGGACGTCGTCGCCGAGGGCCACCGGGCGCTTGTCTTCAGCCAGTTCACCTCGTTCCTGCAAAAGGCCGCGGCCCGGCTCGACGCCCGAGGCACCTCGTACTGCTACCTCGACGGCTCCACCCTGCGCCGGTCGGAGGTGATCGACCGGTTCAAGACGGGCGCCGAGCCGGTGTTCCTGATCAGCCTCAAAGCAGGCGGGTTCGGTCTCAACCTGACCGAGGCGGACTACGTGTTCCTGCTCGACCCGTGGTGGAACCCGGCCACCGAGACGCAGGCCGTCGACCGCACCCACCGGATCGGTCAGACCCGCAACGTGATGGTCTACCGCATGGTCGCGACCGGCACGATCGAGGAGAAGGTGATGGCCCTGCAGCAGCGCAAGGCCGCCCTGTTCGATTCCGTGCTGGGGGGCGAAGGCACCGGTTTCAGCGACGCCCTCACCGCCGACGATATCCGCGGCCTGCTCGAGCGCTGACAGGCCCTGAGAGCGGTCAGCGGGCGTCAGCCGGCCGGCAGCTCCTTGGCGATGGCCGCCGCCCACTCGTCGATCGCGGCCCAGTTGCGAAAGTCTCCCTCGGGCAGCAGGTCGCGGCCCGACGGGATACGCCGGACCAACCGGTCGCGGCGGCCGAGCACGGCCGGGTCGAGTGCACCGAAGAACACCTGCATCCCGCGCGGCTGGAGCGCCTGGCTGAACTCCTCGAATTGCTTCGGCTCGGACTCCTTGAGCAGGTCTCGGCCCTGGGCGTCCTTGCCCGCCGCGCCGAGCGGCCCGCTGCTGAACAGCCAGACCGGCTGGGTCGCGAGCAGCTCCCGATTGCGCTTGACGAACTCGGTCGCCTCCTTGCGCCAGGAGCCCATGTAGGCGGAACTGCCGATCACGAACCCGGCGTAGTCGCCGGGGTTGTCAACGGATGCGACGGGTCGGGCCTCGGCCTCGCGACCCGCTTCGCGGAGCTTCCGTGCGATGCGCTCCGCGATCCCCTCGGTGGCGCCGTACTTGCTCGAATAACCCACCAGTATCGTCATGATTGCCTCCCGCTCGTCGTGCACGCCGGCCCTACGGGGTCGTCAGTCCTACGGTTCAATCGTATTCGTGGCGAGCCTGATCCCGGGCGTTCCGCGCACCGATTATCCCACCCTGCCCCCAACGTTCACCGGGCGACGGTTTTCCTGCTGTCATCGGCCACTGACAGCCCGTCCCCGCTGCTACTCTGATCATGAAATATGTGGGGGTCCATTGCAGTCGAAGTCAGGTGCTGATTACCGTCGCCGACTCGGCGTGTACATCGCCAGTCCGGGCACGAAGCTCATGTGGGTCATGGCATTACTGGTCTCCGCCTATGTGGCCGGACTGCTGTTGCCCGGCGACGCTCCCCGCCCCCTGCTCGACGGTTGGCTCGCGGGCCTGATCAAACTGGCTCTCGTCGGTGTCTGCTGGGCATCCGCGGCCAGAACGAGCTTCCGTCGTCCTGAACTCCTGCTGACCGCCGCGGGTGTCACCCTGGTCGGCATTTCCGACACCTACCTCCTCCTGGTTCCGGCGGATGTCCGACCGGTCGCCTTCCCGGCGCCGAACAACGTCGGCTACCTCGGGTTCTACGTTCTGATGCTGTCCGTGCTCGTGATCCTGCTGCGCCGCCAGATCCGCACCACAACCTGGTCGGTGGTGCTGGACAGCACCATCGGTGTCCTCGGCGCGTCCTCGGCGCTGGTCGTTCTGCTCACTCCCGTGCTGTTATCGATCGATGAGAACGGGACGGGCCTCTCCCTGGCACCGGGCATGGGCAACCCCCTGTTCACGCTGCTGCTGGTGGCCGGCATCGCCGGCATCGCGATCTCGCAGGGCCCGGTAGACAAGCGACGGTGGATCCTGTTCGTGCTCGGCCTGGTGATCTTCGCCTCCACCAACATCGTCTACGCCCTGATCGGCACCGGCTACGTGGTGGGCACCCCGCTGGACGCCGGCTGGGCCGTCGGCCTGGCCCTGATCGCCACCTGGACGGATGCCGCCGCCAACCCCGAGACGGCGTCGCCCCATTATGTGAACGGTACGGCCGCTCTCGCGCTGCCCGCCATCTCCACTGCGGCCGGCCTCGGTGTTCTCATCCTGGCCAGCCAGGTCCCGATTCCTGCGTTCGCGGTCGGGCTCGCGGCCACGACCATGGCCCTGGCCGCCATCCCGCTGGTCTCCCGGCAGGTGGCCCTGCGGCGCCAGGCGAGGACGGACGACTTGACCGGGCTGCCCAATCGCCGCGCCCTGTATGCCGGCGTCTCCCTGCGCCTCAGCACCGACCGCAGCCAGCGTCGCGCGTTGTTGCTCCTGGACCTGGACCGCTTCAAGGAGGTCAACGACAGCCTGGGACATGACGCAGGCGACCGTCTCCTGGTGCAGGTCGGTGACCGCCTGCTGAGCGTGCTCCGCACCGGGGACCTCCTCGCCCGGGTGGGCGGCGACGAATTCGCGATCCTGCTCGACCATTCCGGCCAGGTCGAGGCTGAGTCCGTGGCCGCCAAGCTGCGAAACGTGCTGGCGGCGCCATTCACGTTGGAGGGAATCGCCCTGCAGATCAGCGTCAGTATCGGGATCGCGCTGTATCCCGAGCAGGGCGACGACCTGACCGCCCTGCTGCGCAAGGCCGACATGGCGATGTACAAGGCCAAGTCGAACAACAGCGGTCACCACGTCTATCGCAGCGTGGACAACAGCCACGGCGAGACCAGGCTCCGCACCCTGCAGGAGCTGCGCGTCGCCCTGGAGAACGACCAGCTGGTGCTGCACTTCCAGCCGAAGATCGACCTGTCGGCGGGCATCGTCCACAGCGTCGAGGCCCTCGTGCGCTGGAACCACCCCACGCGTGGCCTGCTCTTCCCCGATCAGTTCCTCGCCCTGGTCGAAGAGGCCAACCTCATGCACGGCCTCACCCAGGAGGTCCTGCGCAAGGCCCTCGACCAGGCCCAGGACTGGGCGAGCCAGGGACGACCCCTGACCGTCGCGGTGAATCTGTCGGCCAGCTCCCTGGTCGATGCCGACCTCCCCGAGCGGGTCGGCGCCATGCTGAAGGCCCGCGACCTGACCGCGAGCGCCCTGATCCTGGAAATCACCGAGGACTTCCTGATGGCCGACCGCGACCGGGCCCGGGACATCCTGGTGCGGCTCCGCGGCAGCGGCATCCGTATCTCCGTCGACGACTTCGGCACCGGTTACAGCTCGCTGGCCTACCTGCGCGATCTACCCATCGACGAACTCAAGCTCGATCAGTCCTTCGTTTTCCCGATGGCCGAGGACCCCCGGGCCGCAGCCCTGGTGGCCTCGACGATCGACCTCGCGCACGGCCTGGGCCTGCGGATGGTGGCCGAGGGTGTGGAGAACGCCACCACCTACGACGAGCTGGTGCGCTACGGCTGCGACTACGCGCAGGGCTATTTCATGTGCCGGCCCGTTCCGGCCGCACAGCTGGACCTGTGGATCGCCGCCCGCACGGGCGACCCGGCCAGGTCGCTCTGATCGGGGTGACATCGACCGGGACCTCGACCGGTACCTCGACCGGGATGTCGGCCGGGGACACCTCGATCCGCGGGCTGGCGAGGACCCTGCTGCTCCTGCTCGCCGGCCTCCTCGTCGTTGCCTACGCCGTGGGCCTGGTGGTGAAGGGCTCGGGGTTCAGCCCGCTGGTCGACGGCTGGCTGGCCATGGTCTCCGAGTGGGTCCCCGTGCTCATCGCCTGGCTCGCCTTGCGCCGGGTCGGCGGGGGCCGCATCGAGGTGGCCCTGGCGGCCGCCGCTCTCACCGCGAACGCGCTGGCGGACACGTACTACCTGGCGTCGACGGATTCCGGCGGTGCGGCGCCGTTCCCCTCGCCGGCAGACGCGGGTTACCTCCTGTTCTACGCCCTGATGCTGGGCGCGCTGGCCGTGCTCGTCAACCGCCGGCTCCGCGGATCGGCGTGGTCGGTGCTCCTCGACAGCGCCGTCGGCTCCCTGGGCGCCGCCGCCGTGCTGGCAGTGCTGCTCAGCCCCGTGCTGGACTCCGCGACGTCGGGTCCGGTCTCCCTCACCATGGCGGTCGCTACCGCCTACCCGGTCCTGGACCTTCTGCTGGTCGCGGCCGTCGCCGTGATCGTCGCCACCCACGGTCCGACGTCCGGCCGCCGCTGGCTCCTGCTCGTCGCGGGACTGCTCGTCTTCGCCGCCGCCGACACGGCCTTCGCCCTGTTGGGCGGCGGCTACCTCGTCGGCACCCCGCTGGACGCGAGCTGGAACATCGGCACGCTGCTGATCGCCCTCTGGGTTGATCGCTCCACCACCCCGCTGCCCTTGCCGAGCCGCCCGGTCACGAACGTGTCTGCCCTCGCCGTTCCGGCGGTGTCGACCCTGGCCGGACTGGGTGTGCTGCTCCTGGCCAGCCAGGTTCCCGTGTCCGGCCCGGCCGTCGGTCTGGCCGGCGCGACCATGGCCCTGGCCGCGATCCCCCTCGTCGCGAGGCAACGCGTGCTGCGCCTCCTCGCCCGAACCGACGACCTCACGGGTCTCCGCAACCGCCGGGCGTTCAACACGGATGTCCCGCTCCGCCTGGCCGCATCCGAGCACCGCCACAGCGCCCTGCTCCTGCTGGATCTCGACCGGTTCAAGGAGGTCAACGACAGCCTCGGCCATGACGTCGGCGACCGGCTGCTGATCCAGGTCGGCATCCGTCTGTCGCAGCAGCTGCGTTCCGGGGACCTTCTGGCCCGGCTGGGCGGCGACGAGTTCGCGATCCTGCTCGGCGACTCGACCAGGGAGGACGCGGCGACCAGGGCCGAAAAGCTGCGCTCCGCACTGGCCGTGCCGTTCACGCTCCACGGGATCGCGCTGCAGACCAGCGTCAGCATCGGCATCTCCCTCTACCCCGAGCAGGGACAGGACGTGATCGCCCTGCTCCGCAAGGCGGACATGGCGATGTACAAGGCCAAAACCACGCACACCGGGCACACCGGGCACAAAGTCTATGACAGCGAGGACGACAGCCACGGCGACATCCGTCTGCGCACCCTGCAGGACCTGCGGTTCGCCCTCACCGATGACCAGCTGGTGCTGCACTACCAGCCCAAGGTCGACCTTGTCACCGGGGACGTGCAGGACGTCGAGGCCCTCGTGCGCTGGAACCACCCCACCCGGGGCATGCTCATGCCGGACCAGTTCATCGAACTGGTCGACGAGGCCGGGCTGATGCACGCGCTGACGCAGGAGGTGCTGCGGAAAGCCCTGGACCAGGCGGCCGTCTGGCAGGCCCAGGGGCATCCGTTGCGGATCGCCGTCAACTTGTCGGCCAGTTCCCGCGTGGACATGGAGCTGCCGGAGCGGATCGGAGCCATGATCTCCGCCCGCGGGCTGACCGCGGCGGCACTGACCCTGGAAATCACCGAGGAGTTCCTCCTGAACGACCGGGATCGGGCCCGCGCCATCCTGACCCGGCTGCGCGGTCAGGGCATTCGCATCTCGGTGGACGACTTCGGCACCGGCTACAGCTCGCTGGCCTATCTCCGCGACCTGCCGATCGAGGAGCTCAAACTCGACCAGTCCTTCGTCTTCCCGATGGTGGACGATGCCCGGGCCGCGACCCTGGTCTCTTCGGCCATTGCGCTCGCCCACAGCCTCGGCCTGCGCATGGTGGCCGAGGGCGTGGACAATATGGCGGCCTACGACAAGTTGATCGGTTACGGCTGCGACTTCGCGCAGGGGTATCACCTCTCGCGCCCGGTCTCCGCCGCCGTTCTCGACGACTGGCTCGCCGCGCGGGGCGCGCCGCCCGAACTCGTGCCCGCCGCTCCCGTCGCTCCCGCCGCCCTGTAGCCCTGTAGCCCTGTAGCCCCGTAGCCCCGCCGCCCCGTAGCCCCGTAGCCCCGAGAGTTCCCGTAGCCCCGAGAGTTCCCGTAGCCCCGAGAGTTCCCGTAGCCCCGAGAGTTCCCGTAGCCCCGAGAGTTCCCGTTCCGGTCGAGAGTGACCGGCATACCGGCCGCGCTCGACCGGAACGGGAACAGTCACGGTGCCCTTGTCGAGCGGCGCGCGGCGGAGTAGAAAACGGGTGGACCGGTCTTCGTCCATCGGGCGTCCGACGCCGATCCCGTAGGTGACGTAGCCCTCGAAATCACCGGCCGGGGCATACCGGGTGATGGCGTCGTAACCGATCACGGCCGGGGGAGCGGAGACGACGCTCGACTCCGTGCCGCAGACGCCGGTGCGGGTGTACGAAGTGGAGAAGATCGAGCAGGGCCGGCACCTCTACGTCGTGGCGATCCAGATCGACTCCAGCCAGTGGCGCTGAGCGCGCGCCGTGGGGCACGGCCGTGAGGGGCGAGTGTTCCCGTTCCGGTCGAGAGTGACCGGCACAGCGGCCACTCTCGACCGGAACGGGAACAGTGGCCGGATCTAGACTGGGCTGGACCCGGGCTCCCGGGGCGGCACCCGGTGGACCGGGAGCGGCACCGGACACTCCGGATACACCGGACACCGAAGACACCGGAGACGAGGACCTCTGCAGATGGACGCGTCGGTTCCAGCGGAGCAACCCGGGCAGGGTGAGCCGGGCCTCGAGCCGTCAGCGGTCGACCCGTCACGCGTCGACGCGTCACTCGTCGACGCGTCCCTGGTTGATGCCGGCGAGATCGCCCGCCGCCTCGAGGTCGATGTCACGACCGGGCTGTCCACCGACGAGGCTGCCCGGCGCTTGGCGGCCGACGGACCGAACGCGTTGCGCACGGTGCGGCCCGTGCCCGGCTGGCGCAAGATCCTCGCCCAGTTTCAGGACCCCCTGATCTACCTGCTGCTGGTCGCCACCGCGGTGTCGATCGGGGCCTGGCTGATCGAGGGCGCCGCCGGGCTGCCCGTCGACGCCATCGTGATCGCCGCGATCGTCATTCTCAACGCCGTGCTCGGCTTCGTGCAGGAGGCGCGGGCCGACAACGCGGTCGCCGCCCTGGCCACCATGACCGCGGCATCCTCGACCGTGCTGCGCGGCGGCCTGCTCACGACCGTGCCCAGCACCGAGCTGGTGCGCGGGGATCTGCTCGTGCTCGGCGAGGGCGACAGCGTGGGGGCGGATGCCCGGCTCACCGAGGCGACCGCGCTCCGCATCGCGGAGGCCTCCCTGACCGGCGAGAGCCAGTCCGTGACCAAAGACCCGCGCACCCTCCCCGCGGCCGTCGGGCTCGGCGACCGCCTGAACATGGTCTTCAAGGCGACCGCGGTCAGCGAGGGCGTCGGTCGGGCCGTCGTCACGGGTACCGGCATGGACACCGAGGTGGGCGTCATCGCGACCATGCTCGACAGCACGCAGGCGCACCCCACCCCGCTGCAGGACGAGATCAGCCACATCGGCAAACTGCTCAGCATGGTGGTCATCGCGATCGCCCTCGTCGTGATGCTCACGATCGTGCTCGCGCAGGGCGTGTCCACCCCCGCCGACTTCGTCACGGTGTTCCTGCTGGGGGTCTCCCTCGCCGTGGCCGCCGTCCCCGAGGGGCTGCCGGCGATCCTGTCGGTGATCCTCTCCATCGGGGTGCAACGGATGGCGCGGCAGAACGCCGTGGTCAAGAGCCTGAAATCCGTGGAGACGCTCGGTTCCGCATCCGTGATCTGCTGCGACAAAACCGGCACGCTGACCCGCAACGAGATGACGATCCAGCGGGTGCTGACCGCGTCGGGGCGGGTCGAGGTGACCGGGGTCGGCTACCGCCCCGAGGGCGAGGTGCGCCACGGCGGGGCGCCGCTCACCGACCCGGCCCTGCGCTACGAGACGCAGCTCGTGCTGGGCGCCGGCTCTCTCGCCGGCAACGCGCAGCTGGCGGAGCGGGACGGTGAGTGGGAGATCCAGGGCGACCCGACCGAGGCCGCGTTCCTGGTGGCCGCGGCCAAACTCGAGGGCACGACCGTGCACATGGCCCGGTTCGACCGGCTCGGGGAGATGCCGTTCACCTCGGAGCGCAAGATGATGTCTACCCTGCACCAGGAGCGAAGCGACGGCAGCCTGCGCATCTTCAGCAAGGGCGCGCCCGACGTTCTGCTGCACCGGTGCACGCGCCTGCAGGTCGGCGAGACCATCGTGCCCCTGGACGACGAGTCGCGGCGGCGGCTGCTGGCCGACATTCAGGAGCTTTCCGCGCAGGCGTTCCGCACCCTGGGCGTCGCCTACAGCAGCGCCGACGAGAACACCGCCCCGCTGGATGAGGCCGACGAACGCGACCTGATCTACGCCGGGGTCGTCGGCATCATCGATCCGCCGCGCGACGAGGTCACGGCGGCGATCGCGGAGGCCCACCGCGCCGACGTGCGGGTGGTGATGATCACCGGGGACCACCCGGGCACGGCGGCCCGGATCGCGAGCGACCTGGGCATCGACCGGCCCGGGGCGACCGCGCTGTCGGGAGCGGATCTCGACCGCCTCGACGAGGCGGGGCTGCGGGAGGCGGTGCGCGGGACATCCGTTTTCGCCCGCGTCTCCCCCCGCCACAAGCTGCGCATCGTCGACGCCCTCCAGGCGAACGGCGACATCGTGGCGATGACCGGCGACGGCGTCAACGACGCGCCGGCCCTGAAATCCGCGGACATCGGCGTGGCCATGGGAATCACCGGCACGGAGGTGACGAAGGAGGCCGCGAAGATGATCCTGGTCGACGACAACTTCGCCACCATCGTGGCCGCCGTGCGGGCCGGGCGGGTGATCCTGGACAACATCAAGAAGTTCCTGCGCTACCTGCTTTCCTCGAACATGGGCGAGGTGCTCACGGTGTTCCTCGGCGTGCTCCTGGCCGGAGTACTGGGGCTCACCGGCGCGAGCACCGAGACCGTGGTGCTGCCGCTTCTGGTCACCCAGATCCTCTGGATCAACCTCGTCACCGATTCCGGGCCGGCCCTGGCGATGGGCGTCGACCCCGAGATCGACGACGTGATGGCGCGCCCGCCGCGGCGCATCACCGACCGGGCGATCGACCGGCGGATGTGGGTGGGCATCATGTCCACCGGCCTGGTCATGGCCGTGGTCACCCTCGCCACCATCGATCTGTTCCTGCCCGGTGGTCTCCTGCCTGCGCTGGACCCCGGCAGCGACGGCCTGACCGTGGCGCGCACCGCCGGCTTCACCACCCTCGTCTTCGCCCAGCTGTTCAACACCCTGAACGCCCGCTCGGAGTCGACCAGCGCCTTCCACCGCCTGTTCGTGAACCGGTGGCTGTGGGGTGCGATCCTGCTGGCCGTGCTGCTTCAGGTCGCCGTGGTGCAACTCCCGGTGCTGCAGGCCGCGTTCGGCACCGCCTCGATGGACCCGCTGCACTGGCTGGTCTGTGTGGGCATGGCTTCGCTCGTGCTGTGGGTCGAGGAACTGCGCAAACGGATGCTGCGCTCGCTCGGCCGCGCCTGACCGGTCCGTGTGATGCGCTCGTGTGTGCGCTCGCCGCTCGCCCCGCCCGCGACATCCACCCCGCTCACCCAGCTCACCCCCGCTCACCCAGCTCACCCAGCTCCCCCCGCTCACCCAGCTCACCCCGCTCACCCAGCTCACCCCGCTCACCCCCGCTCCCCCCGCTCACCCAGCTCCCCCCGCTCACCCAGCTCACCCCGCTCACCCCCGCTCCCCGTCTGCCGTTCGCCGCTCGTCCGAACGAATTCGACGGAGATTTTGCCAGAATCGGTCCAAAACAGGCTGAAATCAATGTTTTAAATCAAAATCTCCGTCGAATTGGTTAGTCGCGGTCTCCACGGTCAGGTCGCAGATAAGGAGGGAGGCCGCCGGTCGGACAGACACCTGTGCGCGGCCCTCCCGTCCGAACGAATTAGACGGAGATTCTGCCGAAATCGGGCCAAAACAGCGCGCAATCACCTTTTTAGATCAAAATCTCCGTCGAATTGGTTAGTCGTGGGTCGCCTTGCTCCGCGCCGTTGCCTTGGCCAGCATCCGTGGCTGCAGTGAGCCCGCGCGCAGGCAGAACGGACTTGCCGGGCGGCGCAGCGGGGCAGCTCGGGCCCGCCGGCGGCTGGGGCGCCCCAGCTCGGGGCCGCCCGCCGGCGC
>NZ_SOGW01000084.1:0-13595 GCF_004403075.1 Cryobacterium sp. TMT2-10
GGCCACGGCCGCACGCTCCGTCGCGGAACGGGCCGCGGCGGCCCGCCGGGCGGCGGCCGCGGCATCCGTCACGGCCTTGGCCTCGGCCCGGGCGTCGTCCTCGGCCTGGGCCAGGAGTTTGCGCTGGGTGACCACCGTGCGCGCGTTCGCTTCGAGGCGAACCTCCCGCGGCACTTCGGAGGTCTCGGCCAGGATACGCAGGGTCTGCTGAAGGCGCACGGCGTTCCGTTCGGTGGTCAGGTATTGTCGGCGTCGCGCCCAGGTCGGCATCAGATAGGTCACCCACAGGGCAGCGGCGACCGCGATCATGACTCCCCCGCCCAGGACCTCGCTACTCATGGTCCCTACGGTAGGAGCGCCGGGGGCTTCCGGGGATGATTACCGAGGGTGTGTCACCGAACATTCGGCGCGTCATCGGTCGGTCACGGCCAACGGATGCGCGGCCGCGGCGAGGTCGGACGGCGTCACCCGGGCTGCGTCGGGCGACACTGCGCCCGCGTGCCAGCGGTTGAGCACGCCCTGGCGCACTTCTTCCGCCACCAGCGCGAAGCAGAAGTGGTCGCGCCAGTCGCCGTTGATGTGGATGAAGCGCCGCCGCAGACCCTCGTACCGGAACCCGAGTTTCTCTACCACGCGCAGCGAGGGGCCGTTCTCCGGCCGGATGCAGATCTCCATCCGGTGCAGTCCGAGCTGGCCGAAGCAATAGTCGGTCGCCAGCGCGACGGTGGTCGGAGTGATCGACTTGCCGGCGAATTCCTGGGCCACCCAGTAGCCGATCGTGGCCGAGGACAACGATCCCCAGGTGATCGACGACACGTTCAGCTGGCCCGCCAGCCGGCCGTCGTACTCGACCAGGAACGGCAGACCGCTTCCGGCGCGGGAGTGAGCGAGGAGACTGCGGATGCTCGACCGCGTGTCGAACGACATCGGCGCGTACGGGCTCGTGGCTTCCCAGGTGCGCAGCCAGCTCCGGTTCTCCATCAGGGACCGCTCGAGCACCTTGTCGTCCCGCAACCGAATCGGTCGCAGGGTGACGGGCCCGTCATGAAGCGTCGGTATCGCGATGGCCACAGCCTGCCCGTCTCTTCATTCCAGAATGTTGTTCCCTCAATCTACCCGCTCGGCCTGCCGCCGGGGCTGCCGGTAGGCCCTAGTCGAGGGTCGCGACGAAGTCCTGGAGCCACGGCCGGAGGTCGGGGCCCAGGTCGTCGCGGTCGACGGCGAGCTGAATGATGGCCTTGATGTAGTCCAGGCGGTCACCGGTGTCGTAGCGACGTCCGCGGAAGATGACGCCGTACACGCCGCCGGTGGCATCCGGGGTCGCCGCCATCTCCTGCAGCGCGTCGGTGAGCTGGATCTCGTTGCCCTTGCCGGGCTGGGTGTGTTCGAGCACCCCGAACACCTCGGGGCGCAGCACGTACCGGCCGATGATGGCCAGGTTCGACGGGGCATCCGCCGCGTCCGGCTTCTCGACCAGTCCGGTCACCCGCACCACGTCGGGGTCATCGGTGGCCTCGACCGCGGCGGCACCGTAGAGGTGGATCTGCGCGGGGTCGACCTCCATCAGGGCGATGATGCTCGCGTTGCGCTTGCCCTGCTCGGTCAGCATCTTCGTGAGCAGCGGGTCCCGGGAGTCGATGATGTCGTCACCGAGCAGCACGGCGAACGGCTCATTGCCCACGTGCATCTTCGCGCGCAGAACGGCGTGGCCGAGACCCAGCGGGTCGCCCTGGCGCACGTAGTGGATGTCCGCCAGCTCGGTGGCCCAGTTCACCTTCGCGAGCCGGCTCTGATCGCCCTTCTTCTCCAGGATCGCCTCGAGCTCGGTCATCCGGTCGAAGTGGTTTTCCAGGGCGTTCTTGTTGCGCCCGGTGACCATCAGCACGTCGGGCAGGCCAGCGGCGACCGCTTCCTCGACGACGTACTGGATCGCGGGCTTGTCAACCACCGGAAGCATCTCCTTCGGCATGGCCTTGGTGGCCGGAAGGAAGCGAGTGCCCAGACCAGCGGCGGGAATGACGGCTTTGGTAATTGATGTCCCCATGGCCCCTACGTTAGCGGCATCTAGGATGACTTGTATGGACTCCGACATCGGTCATCGAAAGCGGGCGCTCCGCGCCGAGTTGCGGGAGCGCCGCCAGAACATGACCTCGGTGGAGCGCGACGCCGCGACGGCCGGCCTCACCGCCAATCTCCAGAGCATCACGCTCGATTTGTCGGCGCGTTCGATCTCCTGCTACCTGTCCAGCCGAAACGAGCCCAACACCCGCCCGTTCGTGAACTGGGCCGAGTCCCAGGGGATCCGGGTTCTCTTCCCCGTCTCCCGTGACGACGGACTGCTCGACTGGACCGTCGGCGAAGACCAGACCGAGACCCCGGGTCTCGCGGGCGTTCCGGAACCGGCCGGCGAGCTGCTCGGCCCGATCGCGATCAACGACGTCGACCTGATCGTGGTGCCCGCCGCGGCCGTCGACGCGACCGGCCTGCGCATGGGCTGGGGCCGCGGCTACTACGACAAGACCCTCGGTTCGATGGAGAAGTGCCCGCCGGTCTACGCCGTGATCTACGACAACGAGTTCGTCGACGAGGTCCCGCGCGAGGTGCACGACCAGCCGGTGGACGGCCTGGTCACCCCGTCGCGGATCATCGCGTTCTGACCGCATGCGCCGTTGACGTGGCTTCCAGCCAACACCGGTAAAATCTAGCGAAGCCATCTATACAATCGGGGATTCGGCCAGCGGCCGGTCCCACAGCCGGAGTTCCAGTGCCTACCTATTCTTACCGTTGCACCGAGTGCGACACCGCGTTCGACATCCAGCAAGCCTTCACCGACAACACGCTCACCGAGTGCCCCACCTGTGGCGGCAAGCTGCGCAAGGTGTTCTCGTCGATCGGCGTGACCTTCAGCGGGTCCGGTTTCTACAGCAATGACTCCCGTTCGGATTCGAAGCGTTCCCTCGAGCGCTCGAGCCAGACGTCCGACAAGAAGTCAGACAAGAAATTCGAGAAGGCGTCGGGCGGCTCGTCCGACTCGAAGGCCGGCGAGAAGTCCGCGCCGGCGAAGGAGAGTTCGTCCTCCCCCGCGAAGTCGACCTCGGGCAGCACGAGCTCCGCCGCCCCGGCCGCCAAGTCTTCCTAACCACTACCACCACTTCCCCCGTCATCGCCTCACGGCGCCGGCACCTCAGCGGAGTATGACCATGATCCAGGGCTTCAAAGAATTCATCATGCGCGGCAATGTCATCGAGCTCGCCGTCGCCGTCGTCATCGGGGCCGCGTTCACCGCGGTGGTCAACGCGATCGTCAAGGGCATCTTCAACCCCCTGGTCGCAGCGATCTTCAACTCGGAGAGCCTCGCGAAAGCGATGGTGATCGGGCTTCCCGGCGGCGCTGAACTGTCATTCGGGCTGGTGCTCGCGGCGGCAATCAACTTCCTCCTGGTCGCGGCCGTGGTCTACTTCGTCTTCGTCATGCCGCTCAACCACCTGAAGCATGCCCAGGAGCGCCGCCGTCTCGCCGGCGCCCCCACCGCCGCCGAGGTGGCCGCCCCGGCGACGGAGCTCGAACTCCTGACCGAGATCCGCGACCTGCTGGCCGCCGGCGCGACGCTCGACCGGGGCCCGAAGCACACGCTCTAGCCCCGACCGGAGCGCGCCCGCGTCACCAGTGCGGCGGGCGGTCCTGGCGCAGCCGGTCGTCGTTGACGCCGCGGGTGCCCGGTCCGGCGGGATCGACGGGCACGACCCCGCCCTCCTCGCGCAGTACCGGCGGGTGCGGATCGGGATCCGTGCCGGGAGCCGGTGTCAGTTTGGCGCGCCGGGATGTGCCGGGCTGTCTGACGACCGACTGGCGGGGCTCCGCGGATGCCGCGGCCGGCTGGTCGGCGCCGCCGTCAGCTACTCCGTGAGGACCGCCGTCAGGGCTGGCGTCAGCGGTCACGGCCGTGTCGACGGCGGGGCGGTGACGCCCGCGAGCGCGGCGACCCGAGCGGCGACGGCGTCCGGGTTGCTGAAGAGCTCGAAGCTGTGCACGCGCAGGTAGTGCCAGCCGAGGCGGCGCAGCACCTCGGGCCGGAGCCGGAGCGACTCGCGCAGGCTCGACCGGCCGACCACGGCATCCGTTTCGACGACGACGGCACGGCCGGCGTTTGATCCGGCCAGGGCCAGTTTGCCGCGGTGCCCGAGCGACACGGTCAGGCCGAACTTCTCGAGGCGACGGGCCAGGTCGACCAGCATGGCCTCGCTGGCATCGGGCACCTGGGCTTCGTGGCGGCGTGCCTCGGTCTCGCTGAGCACCTGGGACAGAGCCAGGATGCCGTGGCGCTGGCGGTCCTCGTCGATGTCCGACGGGCGGAAGCAGGAGACGATGTCCATGGCCCGCCGGGCTCGGGTCATGCCGATGGCCAGCAGCCGTTCGCCGCCGGGCTCGCCGAGCGAACCGAAGTTGGTGAGCAGGCGGCCGTGCGGGGTTCGGCCGTAGCCGATCGAGAAGATGACCCGGTCGCGGCTCTGGGCCACGGCCTGCTCGAGGGTGAGCACGGTGAACGGCTCCGCCCGGTCTTTCAGGATGAAGTCGGAGAGGTCGGTGCGCTTGGAGAACGCGGACAGCACGGCCTGGTGCACGCGCACGGAGTGCCGCGCGCTGGCCGTGATCACCATCAGGGATTCCTTGGGCCGCTTCACCGCGTGGTCCATCACCAGTTCGACGACCTTGGCGACCTCCGCGTCGACGCTCTCGACGGCGCCGCTGTCGGCGTCGGGCATGCCGTGCCCACCGGCGACGTAATTGATGGTGAGGCTGCCGTGGCCGAGGTAGCTGCCGGCCCACGGGAGGGAATCGATGCGGCCGCCGTAGAAGCGGTGGTTGACGAGCTCGGCGAGGTCCTCGCCGCCGGCCCGGTAGCTTCGGGTCAGGGTCAGCGTCGGGAGCAGCTCTCCGAGGCGGGCCAGGGCGGAGTCGGCGTGGAGGGCATCCACGTTGGTCTCCTGCACGGTGCGGTCGTCCGCGGCATCCGTGATGCCGGTTTCGAACGCGGACGGGGTCTGCGTGACCGGATCGCCGAACGCGACGATCTGCCTGCCACGACGGATGGCGCCGACGTTCTCGGCCAGGGTAGTGGCCCCGGCGTCGACGAGCAGCACGCTGTCGAAACTCATCTGGTCGTCGAAGCCCGCGACCTCGTAGGGTGAGGCGAGCCAGACCGGGGCGAGCACCCGGCCCAGGTGCGGTGCGGCCTTGTGCAGGCGGCCGGGGGTGGCCCGGTCGGCGCGGAGCAGGCGCCGCAGGTGATCGGCTTCTTCCGGCCAGTCGACGACGCCGATCTTCCAGGTCTCGGCGAGCAGCCAGGCCAGCAGCTGGCCGGTGGTCGAGGCGTGAGCCTCGTCGACCAGTTTGAAGTCGGCTTCGAGGCGGTCGAGCACCTGCGTGTTGGCGTTGAGGAGGGCCTTGTCGCCGCTGAGCATCGTCTCCAGCACCGACTGCCACCAGGCCAGTTCGAGCTCGACGGCGACGTCTTTCTCGGACACGTGCCGCTGCGACAGGTCCGTCATCAGGGGGTCGAGGTTGTGCTCGCGCAGGGTGGCGAGCAGGGCGGTGCGCTCGTGCAGGTTGGCGAGCACCTCGCTCTCGGCGGCGAGGCCGGCGACCGCGTGGATGAGTTCCTTGATCGGTCGGTTCGACAGCTGGCGGGTGGTGCCGGCCGTGCCGAGCGGAACGTCGAGGCTGGCAAGGTCTTCGGCGACGCGCTGGAAGGCGACGTGCACGTCGGAGATCCCCACCGGGACCTCCGGGGTGACGCCGGCCACGACGAAGCGCTGCCACAGGGTGCGCTGCTGCTGAATGCGGCGCAGGCTCTCGTTCATGTCGCTGACGCGCACGCCGGGACGGAGGTACTCATCGGCGAGTTTGCGCAGTCGCCGGCGGCTGGCGCCGGTCATCTCGGGCGAATCGCGGCGGGCGGCGGTCGCGGCGATCAGTTCGGCCAGCGAACGGTCGTACACGGCCGGCTGAAACTTGTCGAGCGTCTCCCGGATGTCCAGCAGCAGCCGCAGGTAGACGCCGAGCTCGGTGATCGTCTCGAACGGGCGCAGCCGCGTCTGGCCGACCAGCCCGGCGGCGCGCTCGAGCAGGCGGGGCAGTTCGACCTGGTTGACCCGTTTGGCCAGCTGGTGGGCGGCGGACGCATCCGCGGTGGAGGTGAAGGAGGCTCCGTACCAGGGCGAGTCGCCCGGGCCGTAGCGGAATTCGCCGAGCGCGGCGGCCTTGATCAGCGTCGCCGCCGCGGCGGCCCGGCCATGGGCGAGGCGCTCGAGGGCGCGCCGGTCGAGGCGGGCGGTGGTCGACGGCGGGCTCGGCAGCTGGGCCAGCCTGGCCAGCTCGCCGAGGGCATCAAGCACCGACACCCCGAGGGCCGAATCGCGGCGGGTGAGCGAGGAGCGGTAGTCGAGCAGCACCTTGCGCAGCCGCACGAGCGCGTCGTCGACGTCGCCTACCAGGGGCTGGGCGGCCTTCTCGTTGCGGGTGATTGACTGGATCAGGTCGCGCCGCAGGGTGCGCGGGGTGACGGCGACGCCGGGCAGCCCCACCTGCACCAGGCGGTGCGCGATGCCGTCGAGGCTGGACCGGCGCGCGCTGACCACGAGCACGCGCTTGTGCTGCGAGATGAGCGAGCCGATCGCGTTCACGATCGTCTGGGTGCCGCCCGTGCCGGGAAGCGTCTTGACCACGAGGGAGTTGCCGGCCGCGATCTGCGCCACGACGTTCTCCTGCTCGGAGTCGGCGTCGAGCAGCAGGATGTCGGTGGCCGGAGGCCGGGAGTCCTGGCCGATCGGCACGACCGGGTTGTACGCGGTCTCGATGGCCCGGCGGGCGTTCTGGTTGCCGGCGACCGCGTCGAGCAGCGGGTGGTCCAGCCGGGCCGCGTCGGCGGAGAGCGCGCGGCCCACGTCGGCGAAGGAGGATGCGACCAGGCGCGGCACCACGTTGAACCACGGCAGGTGCGAGGTCAGGCCGCGCAACCGGTCGATCACGGGCTGCGGTTTGAAGGCGCCGTTGGTGACGGCCAGGGCCACGAACGCGTCGGCGTCCAGGGTGATCTGGAACTGGTCGTGCAGTGCGCGGGCCAGTTCGGGGTTGAGGAAGGGCTGGCCCTTGAGCTTGAGCTCGAAGTCGCGGCCGTAGCGGCGGATGGCGAGGGGGCGCAGCAGCACCGGCGCCGTGTAGTCCACGTCACCGTGGCGCCACTCGGCCAGGCCGATCGCGAGGTGCACGGACTCGATGCCGCGCATCGATCGCAGCTCGATGCCCTTCTGGGTGATCTCGCCGGCCGCGAGCCGGGCGTTGCGCAGGGCCAGCTCGTCCCGGATCAGGTTCGAGAGCAGCGTGGTCTTGCCGGTGATGAACTGCGGCAGTCCGCCCGGGTGGGTTGCGCTCAGTTCGATCCGGGTGCGGGGCCCGTCACTGAAGTGCAGGAGCGGTGAGCGTCCGCCGACTTCCGCCAGTTCGGCGCGCCAGCGCTGCCAGACCGGGTCGGCCACGTTGCCGACGACGAGGGACGGATCACCGAGGCTGACCGCGTGCGGGGCCGCCGCGTCGTGCGGGTCGGGGCTGCGTGGGTCGGAGTTGCGAGGGCCTGGGTTGCGAGGGCCTGAGTTGCGAGGGTCGGAGGCGGCAGCATCCTGAATTTCCGACAGGATGCCGTTGTCATCTAGTTTCTTATCAAGGCGCCGCACACCGACACCCTATTTCAGTCAACTGGGATTCACCGGCAGGCTGCCCGTTTTTACCGGGATTAGGGGCCAGAACGGCCCGTTTCGGCGGGATTCGGTCCGAGCGGCCGTCCGAGCGGCCGTCCGAGCGACCACCCGCACGACAGCCGGGGCGGCGGCGAGGGCCGGCGCCGATCCTTCTCGGCGAGAATGGTTCAATGACACTCCCCCTGGTCGAACTCCACCTGCACATCGAGGGAACACTCGAACCCGAGCTTATCCTCGAGCTCGCCGCGCGCAACAATGTGCGCCTGCCGTGGGGCTCCCTCGACGAGCTGCGCGCGCAGTACGAGTTCACCGATCTGCAGTCTTTCCTGAACCTCTACTACCGCAACCTCGACGTGCTGCGGGAACGCATCGACTTCACCGATCTGACCCGCGCCTACCTCGAGCGGGCCCGCACCGCCGGCGTGCGGCACGCGGAGATCTTCTTCGACCCGCAGGCGCACACGAGCCGGGGCGTGCCGCTGCTCACCGCCCTGGGCGGGGTGCGCGATGCCCTCGACGCCGCCGTCGACTCGGTCGGCATCAGCACGAAACTGATCGTGACCTTCCTGCGCGACCGTCCGGCCGCCGAGGCGCTGCAGTTGCTGCGGGAGATCCTCGCGAGCCCGCACCGGATCGACGGCATCGGGCTGGACTCCGCCGAGGTCGGCTATCCCCCGGAGCTGTTCACCGAGGTCTTCGACCTGGCCCGCGCCAACGGGCTGCGCCTGGTCGCCCACGCGGGCGAGGAGGGACCGCCGGAGTACGTCTGGCAGGCCCTGGACCTGCTGGGGGTGGAGCGCATCGACCACGGCATCCGCAGCCTGGAAGACGAGGCCCTGCTCGACCGCCTGGTGCGGGACCGCGTTCCGCTGACCGTGTGCCCGTTCTCGAACGTGCGGCTGCGGGTCATCGACACCCTCGCCGGGCATCCGATCATGCGGATGCTGGACCGCGGCCTGCTCGTGTGTGTCAACTCCGACGACCCGGCGTACTTCGGCGGCTACATCGACGACAATTTGACGGCCCTGGACCGCGAGTTCGGCCTGGGCCCGCACCGGCTGGCGCTTCTGGCCCGGAACGGGATCGAGGCCTCGTTCCTCACTCCCGCCGAGAAGAGCACCCTGGACGACGAGGTCGGAGCCTGGCTCGACGCGCAGCCCCAGGCATCCGTCTGACCCCGGTCAGGCCGGCGGGTCCTACAGCCAGTTGTTCTTCCTGAAGACCAGGTAGAGTCCGATCCCCATGGCCAGCATCAGGGACAGGGCGAACGGGTAGCCGAACACCCACCCGAGTTCGGGCATGGCCTTGAAGTTCATGCCGTAGATCGTGCCCACCAGGGTGGGCGCGAACAGGATGGCCGCCCAGCTGGAGATCTTCTTGACCTCTTCGCTCTGGGCGACGCTGGTCTCGGACAGGCGGCGCGTCTCCTCGTTCTGACGCTGGGTGACGAGGGTGCTGTGCACGGTGAGCGCGTTGTCCAGCAGCTGCCGGAACGCGGCGCCGCGCTCGACGACCCGCAGGGTGTGGTCGAGCACGTCACGCAGGTAGTGCTGCAGTTCGGTCGGGGCCGCGTACTTGCCGAAGCCCTTCTGCAGCGCCTCGAGCATGCCGACCAGCGGCTGCGTCGCGCGCTGGAACTCGATCACTTCGCGGGACAGGTCGTAGATGCGCCGGGCCACGGCCTGGTCGCCGTCGAAGAGCTGGTTCTCGATCTCGTCGATGTCGTTCTCGAGCCCCGCCACGACCGGCCCGTACTCGTCCACGATCTGGTCCAGGATCGCGTAGAGCACGGCCTCGGGCCCGAGGGCCAGCAGTTCCGGCGCCTGCTCCATCCGCAGGCGCACCTTCGCGAGATCGGGCGACTCGGCGTGACGGATGGTCGCCACGAAGTCCGGGCCCACGAACACGTGCAGCTCGCCGAACTCGACCCGTTCCTCGGCGTCGATGTAGCGAGCCGGCCGCAGCACCACGAACAGGATGTCCCCGAAGCGTTCCAGTTTCGCGCGCTGGTGGCCCTTCAACGCGTCCTCCACCGACAGGTGGTGGAGGCTGAACTCGGTGGCGACGGAGCGCACCTCGGCCTCGGACGGGCGGTACATCCCGATCCAGGCGAAGCCGTTCCGGGACTTCATGGCCGCGTAGGTCTCGTCGAGCGTGTCCGGGTTGGCGGCTCGATGCCCGTTCACGTAGATTGCGTTGTCGATCAGTGCCACGGGCGCTCCTTATATAGCAGCTACAAGTGTCGCATCCGTCGGGAGCGCCGCCCGCCGCCTCCGACGGTCCCGGCGGTAGGTTGGGGGCGTGAATGCTGAGCGAACGCGGGACGTGTTCGTCGTGGTCGCCCCGCGCGGGGCAACGGATGCCGCCGATCGCGGCTTCCTGGCGGCCGCCGCCGCCTGGGTCCTCGGCGTGGATCCCCGACACGTGTCGATCGACCGCACCTGTGACCGTTGCGGCGGCAGCCATGGCAGACCGGTGCTGAACGTTCCTCCGAGCGCGAAAGGCCGCACCCTGCACCCCTGGCCCCTGCACGCCAGCCTCAGCCGGGCCGCCGACGCGGTCGCCGTCGCGCTGACCTTCGCTGGACCGGTCGGGGTCGACATCGAGAGCCTGGCGGCCGTCTCCCGGGCCGACTTCGACCGGGTCGCGTTCGGGGCGGCGGAGCAGGGCGCCCTCCACTTCGTCCCGCCCGCCGACGCCGCGGCCGCGCGGGCCGCCCTGTGGACGGCCAAGGAGGCGATCCTCAAGTGCACCGGCGACGGACTCCGGGTGGACCCGCGGGACCTGACCGTCACGCTGACCGCCGCCGCTCCGACGGGTGCAGCCACGGATGCCGCCGCCCCGCACCTCGCGGCCTGGCCGGGGGCCGGCTTCCCGCTGGACACGATGCGCCTGGCCCGGTTCGATCCGGGGCCGGGACTGGCCGGCACGGTCGCCGTGCACACCGACACAGTGCACACCGACACCGTGCACACCGGTGCCCAGCTCACGGTGCTGCAGCTGACCGCCACGGACATCCGTCGGCGGCCAGGCCACCGGCCGGCTCAGAGTTTGGGCAGCACGGTCCGGTAGATCCAGCGGTCGACGATCCGGCGCACCTCGCCGCTCCCGGTGTGCACCGAGAAGAACTCGACGAAGTCGTCCGTGGAGATCGACCCGTGTCGCCGGTCGCGGGTGTACGCCCGCACGGCGCCGAAAAAGCCGTCGTCGCCGAGCTCGCGGCGCAGGGCGTGGAGGGCGAGCGCGCCGCGCTTGTAGACCCGGTCGTCGAACATGTCGTGCGGTCCCGGATCGCCGACGACGATGTCGCGGGGCAGCGCGTCGAGCAGCGCGCGGTGCTCGGCCGCGCTCCGGTCTGCGGACGGTCCCCCGCTGGCCTCCCCCCACAGCCACTCGGCGTAGCACGCGAATCCCTCGTGCAGCCAGATGTCCTGCCACCGGGCCACAGTCAGGCTGTTTCCGAACCACTGGTGGGCCAGTTCGTGCGCGATCAGCCGATCGCTGCCGTGCGCCCCGTCGACGTGGTTGCGGCCGAAGACGGCGAGGCCGTGCGCTTCGAGCGGGATCTCCAGCTCGTCGTCGGTGACCACGACCGAGTAGGCGCCGAACGGGTACGGCCCGAATCGGGCGGTGAAGAGGGACAGCATCTCCCCCAGCCGGCCGAAGTCAACGGCCACTTCGCGGGCGAGGTTGGCGGGGAAGAAGATCCGCTGGGCGACCGGGGCGGCCGCCAGGTCGGTGCGCCGGTAGCGGCCGATCAGCACCGACGCCAGGTAGGTGGCCATCGGCTCGGGCACATCGAACGTCCAGGCGGTGCGACCCGATCGGGTCGACCGGGCGATCAGCTTTCCGTTGGACACGACCGTGTACGGGTCTTCGCAGGTGAGCCGGATCCGGAAGGAGGCCTTGTTGCTCGGATGGTCGTTGCACGGGTACCACGACGCCGCGCCGGTGGGCTGGCCGGCGACGAGCACCCCGTCGTCAAGCTCCTCCCAGCCGACGTCGCCCCAAATGCTGCGGAGCGGGCGCGGCGCCCCGCGATACCGCACGCTCACCTCGAACCGATCGCCGGCGTCGATCGGGGTCGCCACCAGGATCAGCAGCTTCCGCGCGGCGTGGATCACCTTGTGCGCCCGCACCCCGTTGACCGTGACCCGGTCGACGCTGAGCCCGTCCAGGTCGAGGCTGAACCGGTCCAACCTCATCGAGGCCAGCGCGGTGATGGTCGCCGTCGCCCGCAGCTGGTTGGTGGCCACCCGGTAGTCGAGGTCGAGGTCGTAGTGCTGGGCCAGATAGCCGCCGTTCCCGTTCTGCGGTGTGTAGGCGTCATCCACTGTCGGCGCACCGTGGGTCGGCGCGCCGTTATTCGGCGGCACCGGCCGAGACGGGAGTGAAGACTTGTTCTGAGGCATGGGCCGTCAAGTCTGCCACGGCAGCGACCGCCACGGCGAAATCGGGTTGCCCGACCAGACCGACCCGGCGGGAACCCGTTCGCCCCGCATCACGAGGGAGGCCGGCCCCACGGTGGCGCCCTCGTCGACCGAGGCGGCCGGCAGGATCACGCTGTGCGGCCCGAGCGTCGAGCCCGCGGCCAGGCTGACGCGGTCGAGTTGCATGATCCGGTCGTGGAACAGGTGCGTCTGCACCACACAGCCGCGGTTCACGGTGGCGCCGTCGGCGATGGCGACGAGGTCCGCTTCGGGTAGCCAGTACGACTCGCACCACACCCCGCGGCCGATTCTCGCCCCGAGGGTGCGCAGCCAGAAGGCCAGCGCCGGGGTGCCTGCCGCCTTCGCCGCGAACCAGGGCCGGGCCACCATCTCCACGAAACTGTCCGATACCTCGTTGCGCCAGATGAACGAGGACCAGAGCGGATGCTCGGTCGCCCGGATCCGGCCCACCAGCATCCACTTGGCCGCGGTCGTGACCAGGGCCGCGACCATGCCGGCGGCGAGCATGACCACTCCGGACAGGGCGATCGCCCAACCGAGGCCGAGCCGGAGCCAGAGCCAGGCGAGCGCGGCGAGCACGCCGAGCGCGATCAGGGCTGTGACGATGACCGGAACAATGCGCAGCAGTTCCCAGAGCGCGCGCCGGGTCACCAGTCGCACCGGCGGGTGGAAGGTGAGCGTCTCGTCGACGTCGGTCGCGATGCGCCGCAGCCGCTCGGGCGGGTTGCCCAGCCAGGACGAGCCGCGTTTGGCCTTCCGCGGAGTGGAGGAGAGCACGGCGACGAGACCGTTGCGCGGAACGGTGCGCCCGGCGCCGGCGATTCCGCTGTTGCCCAGGAACGCGCGCCGGCCGATCTTGGCCGGGCCGATGCGCAGCCAGCCCCCGCCCAGCTCGTAGCAGGCGACCATGGTGTCGTCGGCGAGGAACGCGGCCGGGGCGATGGTCGTCAGGGCCGGGATCAGCAGGACGGTCGAGGCCTCGACGCCCGCGCCGACCTTCGCCCCGAGCAGCCGCAACCAGATCGGGGTGAGCAGGCCGGCGTACACCGGGAACAGGAGTGTGCGGGCGCCGTCGAGGATGCGTTCGGTCATCCAGACCTGCCAGCCGATCCGGCTGCGCACCGGGTAGTAGCCCTCGCGCAGCCCCACGCCGAGGGCGCGCACGGACGCGACCACCAGCAGCGCGTAGACGAGGCCGGCCGCGATGACCGCGACCGGCATCATCAGGGCCGCCCGCCCCAGCGCCGCGGACAGGGTCGACGCGTCACCGATGGCCGCGCCGACGATGAGGGCGCCCACGATCACGGCGATGACCGGCAGCGCGGTCATGCCGACGGCCCCGGCCGCGAACGCGGTCAGCCAGCGGCGACCGCGCGGCGGGCGCTCGGCC
>NZ_SOGW01000078.1:0-13933 GCF_004403075.1 Cryobacterium sp. TMT2-10
CTACGAACTCACTTACGTTCGCAAGGACGGCAGCCGCTTCCCCGCCATCGTCTCCGTCACCGCCCTGCGCGACGCGCGGGAAACCATCATCGGCTACCTACTCATCGGCACCGACAATACCGCCGGCAAGCTCGCCGAGGAGGAGCTGTTGAAGGCGGGTGCCCTGCAGGAGGCGAACATCCAGCTCGAGCATGCCAGCCGGATGAAGTCCGAGTTCCTGGCCACGATGTCGCACGAGCTTCGCACTCCGTTGAACGCCATCATCGGCTTTTCCGAGGCGCTCAAAGACGGCCTGATCGGTGACGTGAGCGACACCCAGGCAGAGTACATCGGTGACATCTTCACGAGCGGACAGCACCTGCTCTCGCTGATCAATGACATCTTGGACCTGTCGAAGGTCGAGGCCGGGATGATGGCGCTCGAACTGGAGCCGGTCGACGTGAAGAGTCTGTTGTTGGGCAGCCTGTCGATCGTCAGGGAGAAGGCCGCGGCGCAGCGTATCCAGCTGGAGATCGATTCGCCTGCCGGCCTCGGCGCCCCGCGGCTCGACCTGCGCAAGACCAAGCAAATCGTTTACAATCTTCTTGCGAATGCCGTCAAGTTCAGCGCACCCGGCGGCCGGGTGGTCGTGCGGGCGCGACATGTCTCGCGCGGCACGGTCGGAACGCTCCCCGGGGCCTGGCCGGTGCACGCGTTTCCGCTCGCCGACAACGGGCATGACGAATTCCTGGAGATCAGCGTCGAGGATAGCGGCATCGGTATTTCCGAACGGGACATGGCGAGGCTCTTCCGGGCCTTCAGCCAGATCGACAGCGGCCTCGCGCGCAAGTTCGAGGGCACCGGCCTGGGCCTGGCCATGGTGAAACAGCTGGCGGAACTGCACGGGGGAACCGTTGCCGTGGCCAGCGCGGAGGGCGAAGGCGCTCGGTTTGCCGCCTGGTTGCCCCTCGCCGGGCAGGATCAGCCGGTCGTCGCTGGTCCGCGCCCCGCCGAGGCTCCCGCCGTGAGACCGGAGGCGTCGGCGGGCTCGGACGCACGCATTGCCCTCGTGGTCGCGGACGATGACCAGTCAGCGGATCTGGTCCGCTTGCTCCTGGAGGCCGAGGACTTCACCGTTGTGATCGCTGCCGACTTCGAGGCTGCGCTCGAGCTGGCCATGAAGCACGCGTTGAGCCTGATCATCCTGGAGGTTCAGCTGCCCGGTGGCGATGGGTGGGACTTCCTCGTGCGGATACGCGGCATCAGCACCCTGGCGACCGTGCCCGTTGTCGTCGTGGCTGGTCTCGACGACAACATAATGGCTCTGGCCCGTGGAGCCTCGGCAGTCCTTCAGAGGCCCGTGAGCCGCGCCGGATTGAGGGCCTCCCTGACCCGCCTTGGACTGCATTCCGTCCCTGAGTGCAACCACGCGGTTCTCATCGTCGACGACGATCCCCAGGCCATCGAGGGGCCGCCATGCCCCTGATCCTGATCGTCGAGGACAATCACGCGAACATGAAACTTGCCACCCTCCTGCTTGAGCGTGCCGGACACACGGTTCTGTCGGCCGCGGACGCTGAATCCGGGCTGACGCTGGCGCGCGCGAAACGGCCTGACCTGATCCTGATGGACGTGCAGTTGCCTGGGATGGACGGGCTGGCGGCGACCGCCCTGCTCAAACGCGATTCGACCACCGAATCAATCCCCGTCATTGCGTTGACCGCGATGGCGATGCAGGCGGACCGGGAGAAGTCGCGTCTGGCCGGGTGCGACGCGTACATCACAAAGCCGTTGCGGTACAAGGAACTGTACGAAGCGATCGATTTTCTCCTGGCACCGGACCATGTCGAAGCCTCCAGGCATTCGCCGCCTCGGAATCTCCCTTGGCGGGCCTCCACCGCGGGCGCGGCGGTCATCGCGCCGGGCGCAAGCGAGAAGCCGCACGCGGGCCCTTGGGAGCCCGGGCGAGCCGTGGACGTGAGGATCCTCGAAAGCCTCGTCGGCGACGACCCGGGCGTCATCCGCGAGTTGCTGGGTGACTTTCGCACGAGCGCGACAGCGATCGCCCAGGAATTGGCCGCCGCGTGCGCGAACGGGGAACCCGGGCGAGCCGGGGAGCAGGCTCACAAGCTCAAGTCCTCCGCCCGTGCCGTCGGCGCCCTGGCCCTGGGCGAAATCTGCGAAGCCATTGAGGCAGCCGGTCGGGCCCACAACAACGACGCGCTGGCGACGCTGTTGCTGCTCTTCGAGCAAGAACTCGGCACAGTGAACGTCTTTCTTGATTCCCGGCAGCCCGGCCAAAGCGGCCCAAGCGGCCCAAGGAATACAGCACCACGAAGTCCGCAACAAGAACCTCTCACACAGAGCCCGGCGCAGGAACCACGCAGGAAGAAACTCGTACACAGTGAACAAGAGAACCGACGTTAACATGACCAGAACCACGATTCTCGTTCTGACCCTGGATGATGATTCCTTCATGCTCAAACTGCTCGCCCGGATGCTGGCGAAACTGGGGTTCACCGAAGTGACGGCCTGCGATAACGGCGCGGAAGCGCTGGAACGTGTCGCTGCCCCGCTGCCGCCGGATCTGATCCTGCTCGACCTGAACATGCCGGGAATGGACGGAATCGAGTTCGTTCGCAAGCTGGTCGACCACGGCTACACCGGCAGCGTCATCCTGGTCAGCGGCGAGGACGAACGCGTGCTGAAGTCGACGATGCACCTGATCCAGGCCCACCGGATCACGGTTCTTGGCCATTTGAGCAAACCCGTCTCGCTGGACAGGCTGGCCGCGATGACCGACCGGTGGAGACCGGCCGAGGCGCCTCACGCGGCGAAGAAGACCTACGGCGCGGCCGAACTGGGCGCCGCCATCGCCAACGGTGAACTGACCAACTACTACCAGCCCAAGGTCAACGTCGCCTCCGGAGACGTTGTCGGGGTCGAGACACTCGTGCGGTGGCGGCATCCGGTGGACGGGCTGGTCTTCCCCGACCAGTTCATCGGGACCGCCGAGGAAGACGGCCTCATCGACGAGCTGACGCGGGTCGTGCTGACCGGCGCCCTGGACCAGGCGAGGGGCTGGCGCAGGGCCGGGCTGCATCTTCAAGTCGCGGTCAACCTCTCGATGGACAGTTTCTCGTCGGTCGCCTTCGCGGATTTCGTGGCCGGGGCGGCGGCGGCGGCGGACGTGGCGCCGCAGGACATCGTCCTGGAGGTGACGGAGAGCCGACTGTTGCTGGACCAGCGCGCGCCGTTGGAGATCCTGACCCGCTTGAGGATGAAACGGTTCCGGCTCTCGATCGATGATTTCGGAACTGGGCACTCCTCGCTGAGCCAACTCCGCGACTTCCCGTTCGACGAGCTCAAGATCGACCGTAGTTTCGTGCACGGCGCCTCGCGCGACACGACCTCACGCGCGATGTACGCGGCCAGCCTGAGCCTTGGTAAGCAGCTCGGCATGGAAGTCGTAGCCGAAGGGGTGGAGGATCGCGACGACTGGGACCTGGTCCGCAACACGAAATGCGACCTGGCTCAGGGCTATTTCATCGCTCGGCCGATGCCGGCCCCAGATCTCGTCGGCTGGATTCCCACCTGGCAGGAGCGAGCGCGCGAATTCACCGACGAAATCCCCTGAGCCACGACGCGTATCGGCCGCTGATGGCGCCCCGGCAAACCTCACCAAGCTAGTGTCCTGCGCCTGTAGTTGGTTGTAGAAGCCGTTTGAGGGATTCGAGGATCTGTTCTGCGGGCTTGGTCCAGATGAATGGCTTGGGGGTCTCGTTCCATTCCTTTACCCAATTGCGAATATCTGCCTCGAGCACTTGAACACTGCGGTGGTCAGACCTGCGTCGTGCACTTGTTGCGGGCCAGTTTCCGCTACGCCGCAAGGCAGGATTTGGACAAGATCGCGAAAATCCTGAAGCCGGTCTATACCGCCGCGACAGTGGACGCGGCTGAGGAACGGTTCCTCGAGTTCGTCGAGGCGTGGGGGAAGAAGTACCTTGCGATCGTGCGGATGTGGGAAGCGAGCTGGGCGGAGTTCGTGCCGTTCCTGCAGTTCGATGCTGAGATCCGCCGGGTCGTCTGCACGACGAACGCGATCGAGTCCGTCAACGCGAGGATCCGCAAAGCCGTCCGCGCTCGGGGCCATTTCCCCAACGAGTTGACCGCGTTGAAATGCGTTTACCTGGCCGTGATGAGTCTGGACCCCACCGGCCAAGGACGAGCCCGCTGGACTCACCGATGGAAGGCTGTCAAGGGCCATGAAGATTCCGATGTAAGGTTACCCATCAACGTGTGGGGTTGCTTCTTCAGTTTTCGTAAACCTGCGAGATCCGAGTCACTTGCCACTGCTCGAAGGGAACTGGGTGTCTTCGGAGACGACGAACTTCAAGGGCCTGTTGGAGGTGGCCTCTGATGCGATGGTGGGGGTTGACCAGGATGGCATGATCCAGTTTGTCAATCGTCAGACGGAATCGCTGTTCGGCTATGACCGCGCCGATCTGGTGGGCCAGTCCATCGAGACGCTGATGCCGGAGTCCTTCCGGAAGGTCCACCCGGTGCATCGTGCGGGATTCGTCGCAGACCCGAAGAGTCGGCCTATGGAAGCCGGTCTGGGGCTGACCGGACGGCGTCGGGATGGCACCGAGTTCCCGGTGGACATCAGTTTGTCCTCAATCGACACCGAGGACGGCTTGTTGATGGTCGCGGCGGTGCGTGACGTGACCGAGCGCAGCAATGCAGACCAGGTTCTCCAGCGGCTGGCAGCAATCATTGAGAATTCCAACGATGCCATCACCAGCATGACGCTCGACGGCATCCTCACGAGTTGGAACCCGGCCGCCGAGAGGATGTTCGGCTACTGCAGTGAGGAGATCGTCGGCAAATCTATTGGCCTCCTGATTCCCGCGGATCGAACCGGCGATATGAACACCATTCTGGCCAGGGTCAGGCCCGGCCAGCTCATCGAGCGACTTGAGACCATCCGTGTCCGAAAGGATGGAACGGTGTTCCCGATCTCGCTGACGATCTCACCGATCCGCGACGCTGACGGCGCGATCGTCGGCGCATCCACGATCGCCCGTGACATGACCGAGGCGAGGAAGGCAGCCGAGGACGCGCGGAACCTGACCGCGGCGGAGCACCTGGTCCAGACTGTCATAGCGTCCACCTCTATCGGTATCGCCCTGGTCGACCTGGACGGCAGAATTCGGGTTGTCAACCGCTCGTTGTGCGATCTTCTTGGGTACGACGAGGCGTACTTCCTAGCGCACCGGCTCCCGGACTTTGTCCACCCCGACGACGCCGAAGAAGCTCTCCGGGAGCGCGGCCGGGTCCTCGCCGGATCGAGCCACAAAAGCGCCGAGAAGCTGCGTCTGGTGCGGGCCGACGGCGCCACGGTCTGGGTCCGTCGGGTGACGGTGCTGCTCCGTGACGTGGACGGCCGGGCAAACCTGGTCATGGTCCAGGTGGAGGACATCACCGCCGAGCACGAGACTCAGGAGGCTCTGACCTACCAAGCTTTCCACGACTCGCTGACCGGGTTGCACAACCGGGCCTGGATCCTGGACATCCTGGCGGTCGACCTGCGCGCTGCCAAGCGTCTGGGCCATTCGGTGGGGGCACTGTTCATCGATCTGGACCACTTCAAGGTCGTGAACGATTCCCTGGGCCACGCGGCCGGCGACGAGGTGCTGGCCACCGTCGCGAATCGGATCGTGGCGGCCCTGCGCCCGGGGGACCGGGTCGGACGCTTCGGTGGGGACGAGTTCGTCATCGTGGTCCAGGACGTCCAAGATGTCCTGGACGCCGAACGCTGCGCCGAACGGGTGTCCACCTCGATCGCCGCCGACCTGCAGGTGCAGGGCCACCGAATCGTGCCGACCACGTCCATCGGTATCGCCATCTCGACCCCGACCTCGACCTCAGAGAGCCTGCTACGCGATGCAGACTCCGCACTGTCCCGCGCCAAAGCCGCAGGGCGGGCCCGCTGGCGCTTCTTCGACGATGCGATGCTCGTCCAAGCCGTGGCCCGTCTCACCGTCGAAGATGAGCTGCGTGACGCGATCACCGCCGGAGAGTTCGTGGTGTACTACCAACCGATCGTCGCCCTGTCCGACGCCCACGTGGTCGGACACGAGGCACTCGTGCGCTGGGCGCACCCCACCCGCGGGCTGCTCAGCCCCGCGGACTTCCTCGACGTCGCCGAGGACACCAGGCTCATCACCGCCATCGGCGCCCAGGTCTTGGACAGTGTCTGCGCCATGCTCGCCGCCTGTCCGGACCTGCCCGGCCCGATCAGCGTCAACGTCTCGGCGGTCCAGCTGGCTGCCCCTGACTGGCTCGACAGCGTCAGGGACACTCTCACGGCCCACCGGGTCGACCCCGCCCGGATCGTGATCGAGGTCACCGAGACTGCCGTCTTGAACCTGGTGGACTCTGCCCGAGTCGCGCTGGAGTCGCTGCGTGGGCTCGGTGTCGGCATCTACCTCGACGACTTCGGCACCGGGCACTCCTCCATCTCGGTGTTGCGGGACCTGCCGGTGACCGGGGTCAAGCTCTACCCGCGATTCGTGCAGGACCTCACCAGCGGCGAGAGCCAGGCCGACGCCCTCGCCCAGGGCCTGAGCGGGCTGGTCAACGGTATGCACCTGACAGGCATCGCCGACGGAATCGAAACCGAATTGCAGGCCGACATCCTGCGCGCCCAGGGATGGGAATGCGGACAGGGCTGCTACTTCGGCAAACCGGCCGCCACACCTATGACCCACCATTGACCCCGATATGCCGATTGTCGGCCAGCGTTGAATGCGTGTGGGTTCCGTATTGCTCACATTGGAACCAGATTTCCTCGTCCAGGAGGGTCAGTGTTGCAGGGTCGAGCACGCTCAGGCCACCTTCGCATCCCGTTTCCTCGCATCGGGGGTAGAAGCTCACCTTTTTCCTTCTCCTTCATTGTGTATCTCGAGCACAAGGGCGACGTGCTCGAGCAGGATCCTCACTCCAAGCCCGCGGCGACCGCACCTGTGTAGCATCGGGACAGCACCGCCGTGTGGCAACCCGGACACACCCAGTAGGGGTGAGCAGTTGTCCCTGACGTTTCGCACCTGGCCGAACAGTTTGGGCAGTGGTTGCGCCGGATGTGACAATAACCTGCAGGTCGGCCGGCCTCCGTTAGCGTTGAGGGATGAGTTCCCTCGTTCCGACTGACTACGCTGCCACGCTTGAGAGCATTAAGCGGCTCGTGCATGAGGCGCGCTATATCGCCCAGCGCCGGGTGAACACCGAACTGCTCGGGCTGTACTGGCAGATTGGCTCGATGATCATCGAACGGCAGAAAGCTGCCCCATGGGGAAGCAAGGTTCTTGCCCAGCTTTCCGCGGATCTGCTTGCAGAGTTCCCGACGGCGAAGGGGTTCTCGCCGGCTAATCTCAGATACATGCGCCGGTTCGCCCAGGCGTGGCCAGACTACGATTCAATTTGTCAGCAGCCTGCTGACAAATTGCCTTGGGGCCACGTCATGCTCCTTATCGACAAGCTGGATACCTCAGAACTCCGCGACTGGTACGCGGCAGCCGCCGCACGGCACGGCTGGACTCGAGACGTTCTGCGGCACCAGATCGCGACCCGCCTGCATCTGCGGGAAGGTGCGGCCCCATCAAATTTCTTGCACGCTCTCGAGCGCAGCGATTCTGAGCTCGCTCAGCAGATCACCAAGGATCCATTCACGCTCGAGTTCCTCGCGATCGACGGTGACGCTGCCGAGCGGCAGCTGGAGGATCGGCTCGTCGAGCGCATCGTCCTCACGCTCCGTGAGCTCGGCCCCGGGTTTGCGTTCGTGGGCCGCCAGGTCCACTTCGACGTCGACGGCGATGACTTCTTCGCCGATTTGCTGTTCTTCCACGTCGAGCAGCTTCGGTATGTGGTGATCGAGTTGAAGACCACGAAATTCGATCCGCGTGATGCCGGCCAGCTCGGCTTCTATGTCGCTCTCGTGGAGGATCGGTTGCGGAAGCCGCAGCATCAGCCCACGGTCGGGATGCTGCTGGTCGCTGACAAGAACGAGTCCGTCGTCCGGTACGCACTCGCCGGCACTACCCAGCCGATCGCCGTCTCCCGCTACGATCTCTCGCCCGCCGAGCAGGCCGCGCTGCCCGCCGAGGACGCTCTGACCCGCGCGGTCGCCCTCGAGTTCGACGACAACGCCCCAGAGCCGGCATAACCCCTCAGCGAATCGGATTCAGGGGACCTTTTTGCGGTTTCCCGCACGCACACTCAACCGATGACCATTGCCGGCCCTTTACCGTCACGTCACGTCTACGACCCGACGGGGCGAAGCTGACCGGAAAGACGAAGCCTTGAACGTCCGCGGGGCGGGGGTTAGGTCGGCCGAGGGTCTGTTCTGGATAGAAGGCGGACTTCTGAGATTTCCGTCAGCTCAACCCACAGCGTTCGAGGGCCGGCGTCTTCCCGGATCGCGGGCACGGGCGCCAGGACATCCGCCGCAGCCAGGGCGTCCAGGGTGAGTCCGGTGAGGCCGGCAATGTCCACGATCGGCACCTGATAGCTCCGGTACGGACCAAGCGGCGGGGGAGTGCCAGCGATCAGAGCGTGAGCGCGGGCAGTATCAAGGTCAATGTCGGCCAGCTGGGGGCGTTGGTCCAGGACGAACCCGGCCGCGCGCAGCAGGGTGAAGCCGTCCACCGTTGTGGCCCACGCCGCGATCTTCCAGAAGGATTGCGGGACCCCGGCGCCGCGGTACACGGGATCATCAGTGGAGAGCACCGGCGCTGTGAAGACGCTGATGCGGTTCTTGTTCGTGCGTGCGTAGGTGAGGACATGGTCCTCGAGGCCGAGCCAGAGCGCTTTCGACTGGTTGAATTCCCCGGCTTGCGGAGCGGCATTTGGGTAGGCGAAGGTGTCGGCATTGGCTTGCCTGGCAGTGGTGGCGTCGCCCCATACCGGGTCTCGGCGCCGGACGAGATGTCCGCGGTCGAGGTCGTTGTTCGCGTAGACAGCCTCCCCGGTTTGTTCGGCGAGGGGGATGCGCGGGTCGAGGTGCCAGTCATCGCCTCGGTCAACGTCAACGAGCTGGTCACCGTCGATGTTGACGCCAGTCGCGATGGCCAGGCGCCGCACAGGCTCCAGGAGCACGGTGAAATGGGTGTAGGGCAGATCGCGAATGATGGTGCCCGCGGGAGGCGCCGGAAGCCGCAGCGGCAGCTCCAGGAAATCGGTGTCGTACCCAGCAGGAGAGAATGTTGCAGCGTCCATGCCGACAGCTAAGCAGTCGAAGCCGACATTCAGGCCACGGAAAAGGTGTCTCACAACTAACCAGGCACGGGCCGCCAACCTCGACGACTACTTATGACGAGACGTAGATCTGAGAATCGCCGACCAGCGGAATTCCGCGGCCCAGCCTCCCGCCGACGTGTCCGCGACGAGACGCCACTTATCTCTAGGGTTACGAGACAAGCAAACAGGCTTCGGAGTGCACGTATGCCAAGCTGACTACATCTTAGAAAGGGGACCCCGTGACCGAATCAGGGCTCGAACTGCTCGCTGGCGAAAAAGTTGACCTTGCGGCCACGTCGCAACTGGAAAAATCACCTATTGATCCCGAGAAACGTTACGTCGAAGGTGAGGTTCGGATCGTTACGGATCAGGCGAGATATCCATTGAGTGCGGTTCCAACTCTGCTGGCTAGCGGTGACTACAAACTCAATCCCGATTTTCAACGCCGGCATCGCTGGGATTCTGCCGCCAAGTCGAAGCTCATTGAGTCGTTCATCATGAACGTTCCTATTCCGCCGATCTTTCTCTATGAAGATGAATTTGGTCACTACGAAGTAATGGATGGCCTCCAGCGCCTGACGGCAATTTCGGAGTTCTACGGTGACGTCTTTGCCCTGATTGGCCTCAGCGAGTGGGAACAGCTCAACGGCTTCCGCTACTCAACGTTGCCGGAAAAGATCAGAAAAGGTATCGATAGGAGATACCTCTCGTCGATCATTCTTCTGCAGGAGACTGCGAAGACCCCAGAATTGGCCCAAGAACTTAAGCAACTCGTATTTGAGCGAATCAACAGCGGCGGCGTGCGGCTCACTCCGCAGGAGAGCCGCAACGCCCTGCGAGATGGTCCGATGAACCGCCGCTGCCGAATCCTCGCCAGGGAAGGAGCGCTTTGCCGGCTATGGGGAATTCCCGAGCCTTCAGACACTGAACTTGCCACGGGAGAACCTGCTCCTTCCGACAGCGTCTGGACCAACGAAGATTACCGCTCGATGGCCGATGCCGAATTGGTACTTCGGTTTTTCGCCTACCGCCAACTCCTCGACTTGCAAAAGAATCTTGCTTTGCGCGACTACCTCGACAGCTACCTTGACGCGGCAAATAAATTCTCCCCAGACCTCCTCGATGCCCTCACAGAACTCTTCAAGAAGACCATCAATTTTGCGGAAGATCTACTGGGTCAAGAGGCGTTCTACCTTTGGCGCGAGCGGAAGAACGGGACCTGGAACTGGAACCGCCGCTCAACCCTTGCTGCCTACGATCCCTGGATGATCGTTCTATCGCAGTTGCTGCCCAGAGCCCCAGAACTCCTGGCTCAGGCTGAAGACATTCGTGTGGGCTTGAAGAGCTACTACGAACACAATCTCGGCGAATGGGGTGGTCGGACTGCGGACGCGGCAGACATCACGCGCCGCATCAGCTCCTTAACAACGTTCCTGCACAGCTACCTGTCTCCTGCTGAATGATCGAAAAGGTCCTGGCTGATTTTGAGGAGCGCCTCGACGAACTAACTTCCGAGATCCACATGCAGGCCGCAGTCGCGGACATAAGGAAACTCGGGAAGTCGGGAGTCCTTGACAGAAGTCCAATTGCGGAAGAGACCCTTCGTCATCTCCTCTCACCTTCCTCAACGTCTCGCCGACGATCCCAATACGCGGGTGCGATCGTCGAGCTTTATGCGGCCTGGGAGACATTCGCGGAAGTACTCGTGAAGGCATTTGTAGTCGAGTGCGCGGCGAGTGGTACGTCTCTTGCCGTCAACGTCTGCAAAAGGCATTTAGCCAAGTCGATGGAAATTATCGCCCTGGTCCAGAAAGGTATTCCCCGGTACGCAGCTGAGGACTTGGCCCTTCTTCTCGAAAACGCCACGCGCGTCGAAAGAAGGGATTACTCGCAAATCAATGCGCTCGCCCTGGTGCACCACTCTGCGAACCTAAGAAGCTCAACCATGCTGGCAATGCTCAGCGACGTAGGCGCAGATCAAGCTTGGAGTCAGGCGCTCCGTGCTACTGACCTCCTGACAGCCCTGCGGGATTCAGGGCTCTCAGGTCCTCACGAAAACGCCGTTTTCTTTCTCGATGACCTTTGCACGCGGCGGAACGACATTGCGCATGGCGGCGAGATTAGCGAAACCTTCGATGAGACTTACCAGCTCGCCTACTTGAAAGCACTCCGCGCGCTGGGCAGAGCGCTAAGCGAGGCGCTCTTCGCCCATGCTTTCGATCCGGACTCCAATTTCTACCGTCGGGTCGGCTCCTATTCTGAGAGGTATCAGGGACAGATCGCGATCGTTGTCACGGAACCCGCAACACTCCTAGAGGAACGAGACGTCTGCATCGTCTTGTATAAAGACGGCTCGCGCGTCGCACGAACAGTCGTATCGATAGAACTGGACGACGAACGCCAGAAAAGCGTCCTCACCGTCGGCGAGGGCACGGAACTAGGCGTGAAATTCGACGCTCGCGTCGGCCAGAAGGCCGAAGTCTTTGTCCGGCGTGCTGCGTCAATATGAGTCTCATAACCTGAGGTGGGCGAGTTCAGGTGGTGAGAGCAACACCCTGAGTTCTGTGGGGTGTTGTCGATGGCTCGACCGTGGTCGCCTTTGAGCGTCCGTTTATCGTTTTGGGATGGGCTGGACGCGGGGCTATCGGTGGCCGTCGCGGCGCAGGCTGCTGGGGTGTCGCGACCGACTGGGTATCGTTGGTTAAGCCAGCATCAGAAGGTGCTGCCATCACCGGTTCAGGATTTCAGTGTTGCCCGTGCCGGACTCTTATCGTTGCGAGAGCGCGAAGAGATCGGATTCCAGCTCGCCCGCGGTCAAGGGGTGCGCCGCATCGCCGCGGCTCTGGGCCGGGCGCCATCAACGATCAGCCGGGAGGTGGCCAGAAACAAGGTCACTGGCCGCTACGTGCCGTCGCTCGCGCAGGAGCAAACCTGGGCGCGGGCTCGCCGGCCCAGAGCCCAGAAGCTGGACGGGTTAGCGTTACGGGAACAGGTCACCACGATGCTCACCGATCGGTTCAGCCCGGAACAAGTCGCGGGCCGACTGAAAGTCGAGCATCCGGAGAATCCGGAGATGCAGGTGTCACACGAGACGATCTACCAGGCCCTCTACGTGCAGGGCCGCGGATCGTTGCGCCTGGAAGTTGCCACCGCGTTGCGCTCAGGGCGCGTAACACGGCGGCCGCAGAGGCCGGAGGGTCCGCGGCCGCAGAGATTCCGGGAGATGGTGATGATCTCCGACCGCCCGCTGGAGATCGAGGACCGCGCCGTTCCTGGGCACTGGGAGGGCGACCTGATCATCGGCTCGACCTCGTCGAAGTCCGCGATCGGAACACTCGTCGAACGGACCACGGGATACGTGATGCTGCTGCATCTGCCCGGGGATCACACCGCTCGCACGGTGGCCGACGCGATGATCGTCGCGATGAACACTCTCCCGGAACAGCTGCGCCGTTCGACCACCTGGGATCAGGGAGCGGAGATGTCCCGACACCAGGAAATCACGATGGCGACCGGGATGCCGATCTATTTCTGCGATCCGCACTCGCCCTGGCAGCGTGGCAGCAACGAGAACACCAACGGGCTCCTGCGCGAGTACTTTCCGAAGGGTACCGACCTGTCCTTCCACGGGCCCGGGATACTGGAAAACGTTGCCGCGGAGCTCAACCGCCGGCCCCGCAAACGCCATGGCTACCGAACGCCCGCAGAAGTCCTCGCCACGCTAATCTCGAACCCAACAAATCAAACCGGTGTTGCAGACACCACTTGAATCCGCCGTGTCCCTAATCCCATGCGATGCAAGACACTGCAACGGGCAACTTTACTTGCGACAACGGTGAACGGCGGTCCGGCTTAGATCGCCCCAGGTACCCCGAAACAGCCGCAGTGGGTCTCGCTTAGATTGCCCTGGTGGGTCCGAATAACGCTGCCATAGTCAACGGTGATTCAGACTGCGCCTGAGTTATCTCGCGGCAAGGTGAGTACCTGATTGAAGGCTTCGGTCATAGTGCCGAGGGCAGGTTTGCCTACCATGCTGTCCGTCCCCCAGGCGGTGAAGCGATTATCACCAGCTATTTCGGGGGGCGCATCCCAGATGAGTGCACCAAACAAGTTGGTGAACGTGTCGATGAAGACATCAGCGGGTTCGGCTACCCGCGTGATTTCATGGGTGTTCTTGTGCCTGAAGAGAAGGATTGCGAGAGCTGTGCTGGCGGAAGGTTCGCTTTTCAGGATCTCCACGCCCCCTTTAAGTTCAACGAGCCGAAAGAACTGGTGCAGCATGTGGCCGAGTTCGTCGCGTTGGACATCGAAGCTGTCAGCTTCAGCTAGTCGCAAACGAGCGGCGTCGAACGGCCGGCAAATGGACTCTTCTCTCGTTTCCACGTCATCAGACTAAGCGTCGTTCACGGCAAAGTCAGCAAAGCTGAGAAAAGCTGCTGCTTCGCGATGGCGCACGTCGCTGCGAACCGTACGACGAGGCTCTCACAACTTCATCGATGACCGCACGAACTGTGCAGACAGGCAATGTTGCAGCTGTCTAATAACCTCGGTGCGGCGATGACGGCGCTCACTGAAATTCCCCAGTTCTGCTCACTGAAATTCCCCACTCCGGGTCGCTTCCGCACATAGAAGCGGGCCTTCCTCGATGCTGATGGTC
>NZ_SOGW01000016.1:0-14205 GCF_004403075.1 Cryobacterium sp. TMT2-10
CGGCCTCAGCAGTCACCATCCGCCGTCCACCAGGGCCGAGATCGTGGCCGAAGGCCCGGCAGCAGCAAAGCGAGGCTGAGCTGAGCGGATACGCACTACGGCTCTTATGGCGTATCCGGGGCCGATTCGGGCAGAATCTCCGTCGAATTCGTCAGGGACGGACACCGGCCAGCAGCCCCGGACACCCGCCGCCGTCGCCCACCCGCCGCGAAGCGACGGGCAACCGGGCTCAGTGCGCCGCCCGGCCAGCCGCCGCGACCGGATGCTGCGGCAACAGCACCTCGAACCGGCATCCATTCGCCACGTTGTGCACCCGAACCTCGCCCCGGTGGGCCTGCACGATCCCCTGAACGATGGCCAGGCCGAGGCCCGCGCCGCCGGAGCCGAGGGGCTCGGCCGCCGGGGTGCGCGGACCGCTGGCCCGCCAGCCGGCCTCGAACACCCGGCCCAGGTCCTGCTCCGGGATGCCGCCCGCGGCATCCGTCACCGAGATCAGCGCGCGGTCGGCGGTGCTCTCCGTGACCGAGACCACGATCGGGCTGCCAGGCGGGGAATGCTGGATGGCGTTCATCACCAGGTTTCCGACCACCCGGGACAATTCGCGCGGGTCGGCGAGGATGGTCAGCCCCATCTCGCCGGCGAAGCGCAGATCCAGGGACTTGGCCTGCGCGATCGGCCACAGGCCGGCGACCGTGTCGCTGATCAGGTCGTAGAGCGACACCGGTTCCAGGCGGAGGCGCAGGGTTCCGGAGTGGATCTTGGAGAGTTCGAACAGGTCGTCGACCATGCCGGTGAGCCGGTCCACCTGCCCGCGCATCTGTGTGTAGTACCGCTCCGGGTCCTCGGCCATCCCGTCTTCGAGAGCCTCGGCCATGGCACGGATGCCCGCGAGCGGCGTCCGCAGATCGTGCGAGATCCAGGCGATCAGTTCCCGCCGTGACTCCTCCACCCGGTTCTCGCGGGCCCGGGATTCGGCCAGGCGTTCCCCGGTCGCGGCCAGCTCCCCGGCCAGCGCCGTGAACTCGGTGTTGCTCTGCCGGTCGGTAGAGGCGATGCGTTCCCCGCGTCCGATACTCGCCGCGGCCGAGCGGAGGGTGCGGCTGTCCCGGGCCAGCTGGCGTCCGAGTACCGCGGCCATCATCAGCGACACGAGCCCGGCGACTCCGGCCACGGAGTAGAACACGGTGAGGTCGTGCCGGGACACGTACATCTGGGAGGCGACCACCGCCATCCCGCCGACCACCGACACCACCGTGGCCAGGGCGACGACCATGAGCTGCAGCACGAGCGAGGACCGGGCCAGCAGCCGCAGGGAGAGCAGGCCGCCCGCGCCCACGACGACCGCGCAGGCCAGCGCGAACAGGGAGACGGCCAGGAGCACGTCCGGTGTCATCAGGACCGTCCCGTCAGGGCCAGGGGAACCGGGTCGAACCGGTAGCCGACCCCCCAGACCGTGTTCAGCAGCCGCGGCGCGGCCGGGTCGGCCTCGATCTTCTCGCGCAGCCGGCGCACGTGAACGGTGACCGTGGACAGGTCGCCGAACTCCCAGCCCCAGACCGAGCGGAGCAGGTCCTCGCGGCTGAGCACCTGGTGCGGGCGCCCGATCAGGTAGGCCAGCAGGTCGAATTCCCGGGAGGTCAGCACCAGCGGCTCGCCGCGCAACCGCACCTCGTGGGCGAGGGCGTCGAGGCTGAAGTCGCCCACCACGACCAGGCCGGCCGGCACGACCGCGGAGACGCTGCGCCGCAGAACCGACTGCACCCGCAGCACGAGCTCGCGGGGGGAGAACGGCTTGGTCAGGTAGTCGTCGGCGCCGGCCTCCAGGCCGTCGATGCGGTCCTCCTCCTGGTTGAGGGCGGTGAGCATGATCACCGGGATCTCCCAGTCCGAACGGATGCGGCGGCACACCTCGATGCCGTCGACGAGCGGCAGCATCCGGTCGAGCACGACCAGATCGGGCCGCAGTCGCTCGGCGGTCTCCAGTGCGGCCAGCCCGTCCGCCGCCTCCTCGACCAGGTACCCGGCCGCTCGCAGGTAGCGGCAGACGATCTCGGAGACCGTCGGGTCGTCGTCGACGACGAGGATGCGGCGTGGGGTCGGTGCGATCGAGCGCGAATCGCCGGGGGGCAGGGAGGAAGGCACGACTTCAGGATAGGGCGGGCGGCGCCGGGCGTGCCGGGCCGGTGCCTTCGGTGCCGTTTGTTCCTCACTCCGTAATCTCTTCGGGCGTTTCGGCCGAGGCCGCCGCCCTAGTGTCGATGCATGACTGTGATCCACACGGACCTCGTGTTGCCGTGCCTGAACGAAGCCGCCGCCCTGCCCTGGGTGCTCTCGCGCCTGCCGGAGGGATACCGGGCCATCGTCGTCGACAACGGGTCGACCGACGGTTCGGCCGAGATCGCCGCGGCGGCCGGCGCGCAGGTGGTGCACGAAACCCGCCGCGGCTTCGGGGCGGCCGCGCACGCGGGCCTGCTCGCCGCCACCGCGCCGATGATCGCGTTCTGCGACGCCGACGCCTCGATGGACCCCGCCGAACTGCCCCTGGTGGTGGACCCGGTGCGAGCCGGCACCGCCGACCTGGTGCTCGGGCGGCGCCGGCCGGTGACCGCGAAATCGTGGCCGCTGCACGCGCGCCTCGCCAATTCCAGTCTGTCCTGGCGTCTGCGCCGAATAACAGGGGTGAACATCCATGACCTGGGCCCGATGCGGGCCGCGCGCCGCGAATCCGTGCTGAACCTCGACCTCCGGGACCGCCGCAGCGGCTACCCGCTGGAGATGTTCCTGAAGGCGGCGGAGGCCAACTGGCGCATCCTCGAAGTCGACACCACCTATTCCCCGCGGGTCGGCCGCAGCAAGGTGACCGGCACCGTGCGCGGCACCCTGACCGCGATCAACGACATGTCGGCCCTCCTCCGGGAGACGCGCCGATGACGACCATCGTCGTGATCGCCAAGGAATGCCTGCCGGGCCGCGTGAAGACCCGCCTGCACCCGCCGCTCAGTCTCGAGCAGGCCGCCGTGCTGGCCGCGGCCAGCCTCGACGACACCCTCGCGGCGCTCGCCACCCTGCCCGCGACCCGGCGCATCCTGGCCTTCGACGGTGTGATCCCGCCGGCCGCGGCGGCCGGGTATGAGATCTTGCCGCAGTCGCAGGGAACCCTCGACGTGCGGCTCGCCGCCGTGTTCGATGCCTGCGAGGGGCCCACCGTCCTGGTCGGCATGGACACCCCGCAGCTCACCTCTTCCCTGCTCGAACCCGTCTTCACCGACTGGACCGACGACGTGGACGCCTGGTTCGGCTTCGCCAACGACGGCGGCTTCTGGACCCTCGCCCTGAACGACCCGAGCGGCGACCTGATCCGCGGCGTGCCGATGTCCCGGGGCGACACCGGCGCGCTCCAGCTGACACGGCTGACGGATGCCGGGCTCCGCGTCAGCCTGCTGCCGACACTCACCGACGTGGACACCATCGACGACGCCCGCTCGGTTGCGGAGATCGCGCCGACCGGCCGGTTCGCCGCAGCCCTGAACGCCATGATGGCCGCCAGCACGAAGGACGGCCTCCGATGACGCTCCTGGCCGCACGACTCGACGAGGAGTGGGCGGCCCCGCCGTCCACCTTCGGGGCCGGCGGAGCCGAGCCCTATGCCGCCGCGCTGCGCAACAATGACAACGTGCTCTACCTGCGCCGGGCCCGCCCGGGCAGCGCGTCCGAGGCTTCGCCAATCGACGCCGGACGGTGGAGCGCCGACGCCGACGACACCGACCAGCGCCTGCTCGACGGAGTCACCGGCCCGGTTCTCGACATCGGCTGCGGTCCGGGCCGGATGGTGCGGGCCGCCATGGGGCGCGGCCTGCCCGCCCTCGGCATCGACGTCTCGGCGACGGCGGTGCGGATGGCCGCAGACGCCGGCCTCACCGTGCTGCAGGGCAGCGTCTTCGACCCCATGCCGCGGGAGGGCGCCTGGGCCGCGGCCCTGCTCGTGGACGGCAATATCGGAATCGGCGGCGACGCATCCGCTCTGCTCACGCGGTGCGCCGAGTTGCTCGCGCCGGGCGGCGCGCTGCTGGTCGAGCTGAGCCACGACGCGGCCAGGGACGAGAGCTACCTCGGCATGATCGAGGATTCCGCGGGCGGCCGGAGTGCCGTGTTCCCCTGGGCGGAGATCGGCATCCACGCCCTCCGGGACCGCGCCGGGGCGGCCGGCCTTGTCGTCGCTCAGGACTGGCGGCTGGACGGCCGCTGGTTCGCCCGCCTGCTGCGCGCGTAGAGCAGGCCGGCCCACACCGTCGTGACCAGGGCGAGGGCCGCCCAGAACAGGGCCAGGTTTCGGCCGTAGTCGAGCGGAAGAATGCTCGGGTTGTTCGGGCTGAGGCCCTGGGCGACGATCGCGGGCACCACGATCAGCGTCATGATCGAACCGACCACGATGGCGCCCTGCACGAGAACCAGGATCGTTCCCGTGGCCCGGTGTCCCGCGCGGCGCAGCAGCAGGCCGAGGAAGAAGACGACGGGCGCCAGGACGGCGTCGTGCAGCACGATCGCCGCGCCGATCCAGAGCGCGACCCCGGGCAGGCGGGTGATCCGCACGGTGTCGAACAGCACGTAGAGGCCGAAGACCAGGCCCGCCGTGCCGATCAGGATCAGCACGGTGCGGGCCACGCGCATCCGCTTGATTTCGGTGTTCATGCGGTGATCGCCTCGATCCGGCTCAGCCATTTGGTTTGCAGCACCCCGGGCCGGCCCGGAGCGATCATCCGCGCCGGGTAGCCGTGCTGCAGGTCGAGCGTCTCGCCGTTCAGCTCGAGCGCCACCAGGGTCAGCGGGTCCCGCACGTATTCCGGTCCCATCTGGGTGCGGCGGAAGCTGCCGCGTTGTTCGAGGCTGGTCAGGCGAAAGGATGCGTCCGGGTCGGCGTCGACCAGGTCGGCCAGGTCCCGCAGGCGCACGCCGCGCCACACCGCCAGCTGGCTCCAGCCTTCGACGCAGGCGATCGGCAGTTCCACCTCGGTCTGCGGCATGGCCTCGAGCTCGGCCCGGCTGAAGTTGCGTTCCACCCCGCCGGCAGCGAGGGTGAGCGCCCAGCCGGCGGCGGTGGCCGACGCGGTCACCCCGGCCTTCTGGGCGGTGCGGTTCACCGGGACGCCCTGCTGGCCGACGCCCTTCTTGCGCGGCCCGAACACGTTCAGCGCGTCCAGCGGCGCGAACGTCTGGCCCGCGGTCAGCCCCACGACGGCGGCGCCGGCGATTCCCACGGCGGTCAGGAAGCCCCGGCGGCTCACGGAGGTCGGGGCCGCGGGCGTGGCGTCGATCCAGGCCAGCAGGCGCCCCGTCACCCCGGACGGCCGGCGGCTGCCCCAGAGCCGGACGGCCTCGAGTCGGGCCGCCTCGGCGTCGGCCGCGCCGGGCGCCTCCGTGGCGCCTGCCGCATCCGTCGCCTCGCGCTCTGCCTCGTGCCGGGCGCTCCAGAACCGGGTGATGATCGGCAGCTTGATGCCGATGTGCAGCACCAGCAGCCCCACCAGCACCCAGCCGAGGGCGTAGTGCACCTCACGGAACGGGAAGGGCCATGGGTACCACTGGTAGGTGTTGAGCAGGCCGATCGTGATCTGCACCAGGGAGGCGCCCACGAACAGGGCGATCGACGCTCGCTCGAGCAGGTGCAGGAACGATTTCACCGGCGGGGACGCGAACAGCTCGGGGAAGACGATGTAGAGCTTGGCGAGCAGCAGCGGGAAGCAGGCGATGCCGGCCACGATGTGGGTGCCCTGGCTGAACTGGTAGAGCAGCGCGGGTCGGGTCGGGAACCTCATCCACGGGAGTGGTTCCTGCAGGAAGTGGCTGTACACGCCGGTGCCGAAACAGACGATGAAGGCGACGCCGAGCAGCCGGCCGATCACGACCGCCATCCGTGGATTGCGCGACGGGGTCGCCAGCGCGCGCTGTGCCTCGTACATCATTCGCCTCATGGTTCCATTGCATCATCCGCGGCGCCCGGAGAGGCGGCGCAATCCTTACGGTCCGGTGACGCGCAGCCGGCCGGTGGGATGCCTGCGCCCGACTCCGGCAGGATTGCAGGGTGCGCATCATTGTCATCTCCGTGATCCTGGCCGCCAGCGCGGCCCTGACCGGCTTCAGCGTGCTCGCGTACGACCTGTTCAAGCCCGGTCGCGACACGGTTCCTCTCGTGATCTGCACCGCCGGGCTGTGGCTGCTGTTCGCGCTCGCCGTGCTGCTCCTGCGCGGGGTGCGGGGCCGGGCCGTGGTCGTGCTCATCCTGGCCGGCTCGGCCGTGATCGGGGCCGCGGCCATGATCGGCCCGCCCAATACGAGCACCGACTCGGCGCGCTACGCCTGGGACGGCGTAGTCGCCACCGCGGGCGTCTCACCGTATGCCTACACGCCGGCCGACGACCGGCTCGACCCGTTGCGCCCCGGCTGGCTGTTCCCGGCGGCGGAAACGACCGACGCCGGCACGCCCGTGTGCGTGGGCGAACGCATCCAGACCGCGCACAAGACGCCGTCCGGCGACATCCTCTGCTCGGCGCTGAACCGCACCGGCGTGCCCACGATCTACCCGCCGGCCGCCGAGATCTACTTCGCCGGCGTGCGTGCGCTCACCGGCCCGGACGCCCAGTACTGGCCGTTGCAGCTGACGGGGCTGCTGCTCAGCGTCGGCACGACCGGGATGCTGCTGGCCGGGATGCGCCGCCGCGGCATCGACCAGCGTCACGCCGCGCTCTGGGCCTGGTGCCCGCTCGTGGCCACGGAGGCGATCACGAACTCCCACGTGGACATGCTCGGGGTGGTCTTCACACTCGCCGCGGCGTTCCTGGTGTCCACCCGGCGCTACTGGGGCGGCGGGATCGCCCTCGGCGCGGCGATCGCGACCAAGCTGATCCCCGTGCTCGCGGCGCCCGCCATGCTCCGGCGCCAGGGCTGGAAGGTCACCGTGGCCGCCATGCTCACCTTCCTGCTGCTCTACGTGCCGTACGTGCTCACCACCGGCATCGGCGTGCTCGGCTACCTGCCCGGCTACCTCTCCGAGGAAGGCTACGAAGACGGAACCCGCTTCGCCCTGATCTCTCTGGTGGCCCCCGGCGGCTCCGCCATCATCGTCGCGGGCGCGGTGCTGGCCGTGATCGCGGTGTTGGTGATCTGGAAAACCGATCCGGACCGGCCCTGGCTGGGTCAGCTGGTCATGATCGGCAGCGCGCTGCTGATCCTGTCTCCGCGGTACTCCTGGTACGCCCTGCTCCTCGTGCCGTTCATCGCCCTCAGCGGTCGCTGGGAGTGGTTCGCCGTTCCGCTGGCCCTCACGCTGCGGCTGCTGGTGCCGTCGCTGCCGGTGACGCGGGTCGCCCTCGCGGCGGCCGTCGTGCTGATCGTGGCCATAACGATGTACCGGGCCGGTCCCGTGGTGTTCCAACGCCGGATCCGCCCGGTCACTCGTCCGCCCCGACCCGTTGCTTGAGCCGGTCCACACCTCCCGCGAGCCGGTCAGTGGTTCGTGGCGCAGGTTGTGGCAGCCGGCGCACGGTAGAACCTGCGCCCGCTCCCACAAGGTGCGCCGCGACGCGGTGAGTGAGTGCGGATTCAGCGCCACCGACTCCCATCAGGCACACAAAGAACGGGCCCGCAGCGCAGATGCGCGGCGGGCCCGTCCGGATGATGCCGGTGTGTGCCGGCGGCTACTTGGTCGCGACCGTGATCTTCGCGATCCCGACCAGGAGCTGGTCGGCGACGGCATCCGTCTTGAACGTGTCGTTCAGCAGGCCGGCCGCCTCAGCGGAGATGTGCACGGTGGTGCCCTCGAGGATGGCGTTGTCGCCGTCCATCTGGAGCGGCTTGAGGGTGCCGCCGTAGAGGTTGAACAGCAACACCTGGGTGGCGGCCGAAGCACCGTTGACGCTCACGTCACCGAACAGCTTGCTGGTGCCGGGGTCGATCGTGAAGTTGGTGAGCTCGACCACCGTGTCGCCGCCGGTCAGCGAGAAGCCGGAACCCTCGTGCTCGATCGAGCCCTGAACGAACGGGCGGTAGCTTTCTTCGGGGTCGTAGTAGTCCACGTTCCCACCGGTGATCGGGAAGTGCAGGCTGCCGTCGGTCAACGTCGCGGTTCCCACGGTGCCGGGGGTGAGGCCCAGGCTGGTCAGGGCTGCCGCGAAGTCGGCGTCGAGGAGGACGGCCGTGTCGACACCGGTCAGGGCGGGGATGGAGGCGAGGGCCTTCGGCGCGGCCTCGGCGGAAGAGGACGACTCCGTCGACGACTTCGGGGTCTTGGCGTCGGCGCTGCTCGAGCAGGCGGCGAGCCCGGCGATGAGAAGACCGGCAGTGGCGAGGCCGAGAGTGGCCTTGGTGAATGAACGCATGATGTGATCCTTCGTGTCTGGGTGGGTGTCGCTGTCTTGGTGTTGACATTGGTTCGGCCCCACCCATGAAACGGTTTGGTTCAATCTGAAATTCATTCGAGGCGGCCCCGATCCGGCCGGGCGCACAGAAAACGCGGCCGAGGACAACCTCGGCCGCGTGCGGACTTGCGCGTGCTGATGCGCGGCGGGGCCGCGTCTAGAAGTGGCGGAACCGGTCGGGCGCCAGGTCCCACGGATCCTTGCCGAGCAGCTCGGCGATTGCGCGGAACACGCAGCTCTCGATCACCATCCGCCGGTGCAGGTCGTCGTTGCGGTGCAGGCGGCTGAGGCGCTGGATCGGCAACCGGTAGAGAACGATGCGGCGTTCCTGGGGGAACACGGCCCAGCGCTCGACGCCGACCCCCGGAATCACCGTCGCGGGTCCGGCTGCGACCTCGAACCGGGCATCGGCCAGTTCGTCCGGCCAGACCGAACGCAGGTAGTCGACGGTCGAGGCGACGGTCATGTCGAAGGTGTCGATCCGGGTCTGCAGCGGCGGCAGGTACGGGCCGGTGGCAGAGCTGCGGATGCCGCGGCCGTGCCGGTCGCGGCCGCGGCCGCGCTGCACGGGTGCCGGCGTCTGCGCGGCCGAACGACGAGGACGGGACATATAGTCATCCTAGTTCCGCTGGATGAACGGGTAGCCTGAGGGCAATGTCATTCCGGCCCTGTTCCCGTGTCGCCTGCCCGGACGAGTCCGCCGCGACCCTCACCTTCGATTACGCCGACTCCATGGCCGTTCTCGGCCCGCTGTCCCTCCGCCGTGAACCGCACAGTTTCGACCTGTGCGTCCGTCACGCCCGGCTCACCTCCGCCCCGCAGGGCTGGCAGATGATCCGGCTCAGCCGAGCAACGGATGACGCTGCCGCGCTAGGTTGTGCGGAATGACCACTCACAGGATCGACGATGCCCGCGCCCGCCTCGATGCCGTCGCCCGGCCAGACGGCCTGCGCGACGAGACGGGGGAGCTGCTGGCGGCGGACCTGGTCGCAGCCGTCGCCGCCGCGTTCGTCGATGAGATGGACGCCGGCGAGGCGGGCGCCGGTGAGGTCCTGCTCGGTCACGACCGGGCCGGCCTTCCGGCCGAACTAGCCGCGGCCGTGGTCCGTGGCGTTCAGGCCCGCGGCGCCACGATCGTCGATCTCGGAGCCTGCCCGACCGACCTGGCCCGCTTCGCTTCGGGCCGTCTGGCCACCCCCGCCATCATGATCGCCGCCGGTCCCGGCCCGGACGGCGCGGTCGGCCTGGGCTTCCTCCGCGCGGGCGCCGAGGACCTCACAGTCCACACCGGGCTCGACGCCGTCCTGGACCGCGCGGCCCACTACCTGGCGGAGGGGCTGGCGCCGGTGGCTTCGCCCGCCAGCCTCCGCGAGGTGGATCTGCTCCCGGACTACGCGGCGACCCTGCTCGCCCTGGTCGACCTCGCCGGCATCCGCCCCCTCACGGTCGTGGTCGACGCCGGCCACGGGGCGGCCGCCGTCACGATCCCCGCGGTCTTCGGCACCGACTCCGGCCCGGGCTCCAGCCCGGCAGCCGGGACAACTCCGCTGCCGATCACCGTCATCCCGCTGTCCTTCGACGCCGGCGCCGACGCCGAGGGTCGGCCGCAGGAGATCGACCCGTTCGATCCGGGCAGCCTGGTCGACCTGCGGAACGCCGTGGTCGCCAACGCGGCCGACCTCGGCCTCGGTTTCGACTCCGACGCGGGACGCTGCGTCGTGATCGAAGAGAACGGTGTGCTGGTGGATCCCTCCGCGATCGGAGCGCTGCTGGCCCGCCGCGCAATCGCCCGGGAGCGCGCACGTCGTCCCGGTCCGGTGGCCGCGCCCGACACCGCGCCCGACATCCTGGTTGCGCACAGCCTCATCGTCTCCCTCCGCGTGCCGGAGACGATCGAGGCGGCCGGGGCGATTCCGGTGCGCACCGAGTCCGCTCCCGCACTGCTCCGGGCACGGATGCGCGACGACGGCGCCGTCTTCGGCTGCGGCCATGCGGCCGACTACTATTTCCGCGAATTCTGCGATTCCGGCAGTGGTCTGCTCGCGGCCCTGAACCTGCTGGCCGAACTCGGGGGCCAGGCGCATCCGTTGTCGGAGCTCGCGGTTGAATTCTCGCCGTACGCCCGGTCGGGCGAGATCAGCAGCCCTGTCGAGGACCTGCCGGACGCCTACGCCGGCATCGTCGAGGCCTACACGGGCGTGGCCGAATTCGACGAACTCGACGGCCTCACCGTCACCGGCATGACCAGCGCCGACGAGCCGTTCTGGTGGTTCAACGTGCGCCCGTCCCAGACCGAGCCGCTACTGCGCCTCACCGTCGAGGCGGCCACCCCAGCGGCGATGATCCGCGTGCGCGACGAGGTCCTGGCCCTCATCCGCGGCGAGTGATTCCCGGCCGGTGATTTCGCGGCTTGAGGTTACGACTGCGTTTCGGGCTGCGCGTGTCGTTTGGGGGCTGCCGGCACCTGACATACGTTTGCCCGGGCGCATCCTCACGGATGCCCGCCCGTCCCCGCGCTGCGCGGGGAACGAATACAAGGATCTTGGAGTCACATGGACGTTTCGCCGAAGACTGACCGCACCACCACGAAAACGGCGGGCGGCGCGGGGGAGCTCAAGCACACCCTCAAGCCGCGCCACCTGTCGATGATCGCGATCGCGGGGGTGATCGGAGCGGGGCTGTTCGTGGGCTCCGGCGCCGCGATCCAGCAGGCGGGACCGGGCATCCTGGTGGCCTACGCCGCCGCCGGCTTCGTCGTGATCCTGGTGATGCGGATGCTCGGCGAGATGGCCGCAGCCCACCCCGAGACCGGATCCTTCTCCAGCTACGCCGACAAGGCCCTCGGTCGCTGGGCCGGGCTCAGCATCGGCTGGCTCTACGCCTGGTTCTGGATCATCGTGCTCGGCATCGAGGCCACGGCCGGAGCCGCGATCGTGCACCGGTGGGTCCCGGAAATCGACCAGTGGGTCTGGGCTCTGCTGCTGATGGTCCTGCTCACCCTCACCAACGTGGCCTCGGTCAAGATGTTCGGCGAATTCGAGTTCTGGTTCGCCTCGATCAAGGTGGCGGCCATCGCCGTCTTCCTCGTGCTCGGCGTCGTCGCCATCGTCGGCCTGATGCCCGGGGTGGAGGCGCCCGGACTGAGCAACCTCACCGGCCGCGGCGGGTTCTTCCCCAGCGGCAGCGGCGCCGTCCTCGGCGGAGTGCTCGTGGTCGTGTTCTCGTTCTTCGGAGCCGAAATCGCCACGATCGCCGCCGGCGAGTCCGAGAACCCCGTTGACGCCGTCAAGAAGGCCGTGAAGTCGACGGTCTGGCGCATCCTCGTCTTCTACATCGGCTCCATCGCGGTCGTCGTGACCCTCATCCCGTGGGACAGCGCCTCCGTCGCCAAGAGCCCCTACGTCGCCGTGATCGAGCTCTACGGAATCCCCGGGGCCGGAACGATCATGGACATCATCGTGCTGACCAGCGTTCTGTCCTGCCTCAACTCGGGCCTCTACACCGCCAGCCGCATGATCTTCTCGCTTTCCGCCCGCGGCGACGCGCCCAAGTCGTGGTCGCGCGTGTCCGTCAGCGGCGTGCCGCGCGGCGCGGTGCTGGCTTCGACCCTCGTCGGGTTCATCACGGTGGGCCTCAACTACCTCGCCCCCGATACCGTCTTCCTCTACCTGGTGAACACCTCCGGCGCCATCGCACTGCTGGTCTGGCTCGTCATCGCGGTCTCGCAGCTCGTCCTGCGCCGACGCATGGGGGCGGAGGCGGCCAGCCGCCTGTCCCTGAAGATGTGGGCATTCCCCTACCTCACCTGGTTCGCGATCGGCAGCATCGTCGCCCTCCTGGTGGGAATGGCGATTCTGGAACGCACCCGGATGGAACTCCTGATGAGCCTGGCCCTGGCGGCCGTCGTGGTCGGCATCGGCCTGTGGAAGTACCGCGCGGACAAGGGCAAGCCGCACACCGGCGCACCCGCCTCCAAGCTCCCCGCCGCCGACCCGGCCGGCGCTCCGGAGCGCGACGAGGTCGCCCAGCCGGTCTAGCCCCCGCCCACCCGTCCTGCACTCCCCGCCCGCCCGAACGAATTCGACGGAGATTCTGCCGAAATCAGCCTGTTTTGCTGGTTTTTGCCCTCCGGGGCGCAAAATCTCCGTCGAATTGGTCAGCGGCATTCCGCAGGCGGGTAATGGCATGATGGTGGCATGACTGCCGTGTCGCCTTCATCGTCCACAGTGTCCGCCTTCAAGATCGCTGACGTCTCGCTCGCCGAGGCCGGGCGGCACCAGCTGCGTCTCGCCGAGAACGAGATGCCGGGGCTGATGGCCCTGCGCGCCGAATTCGCGGAGTCGCAGCCCCTCGCCGGCGCCCGCATTGCGGGGTCGCTGCACATGACGGTGCAGACCGCCGTCCTGATCGAGACCCTCGTGGCCCTCGGCGCACAGGTGCGCTGGGCCAGCTGCAACATCTTCTCCACCCAGGACGACGCGGCCGCCGCCATCGCGGTGGGCCCAACCGGCACGCCGGAGTCGCCGGCCGGTGTGCCCGTGTTCGCGTGGAAGGGCGAATCGCTCGAGGAATACTGGTGGTGCACCGAGCAGATCTTCGACTGGAGCGCCGAAGCCGCCGCCGCGGGAGAGGCCTGGTCAGGGCCGAACCTGATCCTCGACGACGGTGGTGACGCCACAATGCTGGTGCACAAGGGCCGCGAGTTCGAACTGGCCGGCGTCGTGCCGGTTACGACGGATGCCGACAGCCACGAATACGGGGTCGTCCTCGCCGCCCTGCGCCGCTCCCTCGAGACCTCGTCCGACCGGTGGACCCGCATCGCCGAGGCCCTCACCGGGGTCACCGAAGAGACCACCACCGGAGTGCACCGGCTCTACGAACTCGCTGCCGCGGGTCAGCTCCTGTTCCCGGCGATCAACGTTAACGACTCGGTCACCAAGTCGAAGTTCGACAACAAGTACGGCATCCGTCACTCGCTGCCGGACGGGCTCAACCGCGCCACCGATGTGCTGATCGGCGGCAAGGTGGTCTTCGTGGCCGGCTATGGCGACGTGGGCAAGGGAGCCGCCGAGGCCCTCCGCGGCCAGGGCGCGCGGGTGATCGTGAGCGAAATTGACCCGATCAACGCCCTGCAGGCCGCGATGGACGGCTTCCAGGTGGCCCGGATCGAATCCGTCGCCCCGCAGATCGACATCTTCGTCAGCGGCACCGGCAACTTCAACGTCATCACGACCGAGCACATGCTCCGGATGAAGCACCTCGCGATCATCGCGAACGTCGGCCACTTCGACAATGAGATCGACATGGCCGCGCTGGAGTCCCTCGACGGTGCGGTCCGGATCGAAATCAAGCCGCAGGTCGACGAATGGCGGCTGCCGAGCGGCCGCAGCGTGCTCGTGCTGTCCGAGGGGCGACTGATGAACCTGGGCAACGCCACCGGGCATCCGTCGTTCGTGATGAGCAATTCGTTCACCAACCAGGTCCTGGCCCAGATCGAGCTGCATTGCTACCGGGAGAAGTACCCGGTCGGCGTGTATGTCCTGCCGAAGCACCTCGACGAAAAGGTGGCTCGGCTGCACCTCGACGCCCTGGGCGTGGAGCTCACCGTTCTTACCCCGGAGCAGTCCGCGTATATCGGCGTTCCGATCGAGGGACCCTACAAGGTGGACCAGTACCGCTACTGATCAAGCCGCCGGCCGCGGGGCGTGACACGCCCGGGGTTGCACTGGTTTTGACGGGCCCGCCGGGGGACCGTAATGTATTCAAACGTACCCCACAGGTGCGGAAAGCCGCA